>CAZTQI010000037.1:0-6616 GCA_964615805.1 uncultured Candidatus Saccharibacteria bacterium
GAACCCCGATTTGTGCCTTGAGAAGGCGCCGTCCTAACCGTTAGACGATAGAGCCAATATTTATTTTTAAACAAACCACAAACCCCGAATTTCTCTCCTTACAGGAGCAGTACACCTTTTCGACTTTTTATTTCACAAGTTCATAAAAATTCTGAAAAGGTCTTTCAATTGGGTCCCTACCCAATTTCAACCTCTCGAAGGCGGGTTAACCGTTAGCCTGCCCGGCCAGAGACGATAGGGCCAAGATATTACCAACACGCAAATAATAGCAGAAAATCGTTAATTATCAAGGAGGTTTGTTGAGAAATTTGAGCAGAATTTGACTTCCCTCCTCTTTTGTAATTAAATAGACGAGAAAGCACATTCCAACAACCCCATACAACATCGTGAAAAATCAAAAGATTCGATTTGCCTTAGCATTTTTGCTTCTCATCATACTAGCAACAGGTCTATCAGACGGCAAGAGGCACGGTTCGACAAATGTAGATGAAGCAAAAATCAATATTTTTTTCTCTCCCCGTGGTGGATGTACTGAAGTGATAGTGAAGGAACTGAATGGCGCGAAGAAGAATATTTATGTGCAAGCATATTCATTCACAAGCGCTCCTATCGCTGAAGCATTAGTTAAAGCGAAGAAAAGAAAAGTTAACGTGGAAATAATTCTCGACAAGAGCCAACGCTCCGAAAAATATTCTTCAGCCGATTTTGTCTCTCACGCAGAAATTCCAACCTACATCGATGCTAAACACGCGATTGCTCATAACAAAATTATGATAATCGATGAGGAGAAAGTAATCACAGGCTCGTTCAACTTCACAAAAGCAGCGGAGCAAAGTAATGCCGAAAACCTGCTCGTTATTGAAGATAAGATAGTGGCCCTTACTTATCTCTCCAACTGGAAGGATCACAAAGAACATTCTGAAAAGTATTCCGGAAAGTGAGGAAATTTCCAAAACCAGGTCCGCACCACAAAAGGTGCGGTTTTTTATAGATTTGCAATTTACGGTTTTATATGTTTAAATCCTAAGTTGAATTTGTACAAACACCGAAATGCTAACCGCACCAAAAATCCCAGATTATGTTCATGTTGCACTAGAGGAATATCAAATCACACTTGGAGGAATATTTAATCGTCAAGGGATAATTCACCCTAGAATATATGGTTCAACAAAATATTTCGTTGAGCGTATCGACAATGAAAGAAAGAGAACTTGGCTTATCATCGCTTCATATGGATATATTCTTGTCCACAAGCATGAGAAAGTGAGTGAAAATTTTAAGATCTTACAATTATTCGATGGCGCCTACGGACATTTGTTTTACCCAAAGCACAACAGACAGGCTCTTGAGGGGCTTGTAGGAAAATCCATTTGTTTTCAGAAAGGTGAATTTCATGGACTGCACTTGGCCGTCGGTCATGCAATTATCCAAATTGAAATTACGGGAGAGTTTGATCCTGACGATGTTTATATTCACTAGCATCTAGTCTTACCACCTATCTTGGTGGTATTTTTATATATAATAAAAAACACCCCCAAGCTAATGGAGGTGCATAAAATACACACTGAGTTATGACCTCCTAAAGAGGCTTTGCCCACTGGATAATTTATATCTGGATAAATCACAGGCGGCTCTAGCATTAGAAGCAACCGAACTCAGCGCTTTTAGCGCAAGGATTGATCTTGTTCTCTCGCTAACGGAGCCGTTTTCCACGATCTCCTGAACGAGTTTTTCACGATCAGGGATGTCTATAACAGGACATACCCACCGAGCGTTCTGAACCGATGCAAGGATAAATACCGAGGGGCAAATGTCAATATCATCAAGGCAGAACCGGTGATCGTTAGATGCCAAAAAACTTGTGTCAGCATCTAAAACAACAACGTCAGCAAAAGGAATTTGATTATCCGCAATTGTTTCATCTTCAAGACTTTCGTGATCCGCCATAATCCCCGCAAGGATTTTCGAATTTGGCACGCGATGACCACCAGCTTTACTTGGACAATCCGTTGGATCTCCAAACAAATTACAGTCGACACCGTGCTCCTTGAGATAAATCCTAACCCTTCTGCTAGAATAAATTTTCCACCCCATGTCTCGCACGAGCGGAACGAAGAGCTCGAGCCCACTTGTTTCTTTGACGAAGATAAAAATATTTCCTGAACTTTTCATATCTTAATTCTGTTTGATTTGATTTTGTCTTAGAACCACCAGATTATTCTGGATTTTGGCCGAAAATGACCTCTGAGCTCAATTTATCATCTTTATTTGATTTGTCAAACTGAAAAAATCAGAAATAGAGCGACATCTGCATTCACCACTGGGAGATAATTCATACTTTTCCCGAGCATCTGGAGGTGCAAAGCATGGTCTTTTTGTACTCAAAAAGTTTGCGCCGAAGCCGAAGCGAGGAGTCGCAGGACGACGGAGCGGTCGGAAAAAGTATAATTATCGAACTTTCCACTCCCCCTCCTGACGAACAAGTAGTTTTTTTATATTTTCTTTATCCTCTATAATTTCAGCAACAACCATTTCCATCCTCATGCTCTGTGATCCCTTAGCAAGCACAATATCACCCTCTTTTAAATAATCCTTCAAAAACAAACCCGCATCAATTGAATTAGAAAATGACTTTGTATTTTTTTCTGACATGCCTGCATCTATTGCAGACTCCTTAAAATCCCGAGCCCTCACGCCAACAGTAATTAAAATATCCGCACACTTAGCAACAAGCTTACCTGCTTCTTTATGAGAATTTACTGAATACGAACCAAGCTCAAGCATGTCTCCAAGAACCGCAATCTTTCTTCCTTTAACGATAACATCCTTCAATGTTTTAAGGCCGAACTCAAGCGCAACAGGTGATGAATTATATGTATCATCAATTATCATAGAATTATTCAATCCTTTTAATATATTCATTCTACCTCTTGGATATTCATGTTTTACAAATGCTTCCGTAAGCTTCACGAGTGGTAATTTTAGTACAAGACCCACACACGCAGAAGCGAGCACTGGATAAACATGTTGTACACCAACAACACCTTTTAATATAACAGGGATGAGATTCGAATCATATTTAATTCTAAATTGTATACCAGCTAGATTATCCCCCTCATACATTAAACCATAATTTTCAACAGATATTGTTGCTGGATTTTCCACACTATAGTGAATAACATTTCCTTTAACGTATTTTCCAAGAGCTAATATATTCTCATCATCCGCATTTAAAATAGCGGTACCATCTTCGCGTAAGGCTTTAAGAAGAAAAGCCTTCTCCTCCATCAATGCTTCACTATCTTTAAAAAATTCAACATGAACTGGAACTCCTGGAATTCTAGTAACAACAACAATATTAGGAATAAGCCATTTTGTGATTGACTCAATATCACCCGGATGATCTGCACCAATTTCAAGCACAAGCCAATCTGGGTATTTTTCCTTCCAGACTATAGTCCAAATCCCTTTTAGGATATTCACGCTCCACTTCAATGGATTTCCCCAGGCGTTTTCCAAGCCTAAAATTGTAAGAGGAACACCAATTTCGCTATTAAAACTCTTTTGATTTTTACGAACTGAAATAGAATCACAAATTGCAGTATAAATAGCATCCTTCGTTGAGGTTTTTCCAACATTCCCAGTCACGGCAATTATCTTCGGCTTATACTTTCTTAGAGTTAATTTAGCCTCGAGTGTAAGTATGTATATAACTATTTTTTTTAAATAAGTTTTCATATCTGTTTAAGAATTTTTAAACACAAATTTTTAATTTTAAAATAATTTCTTAATGTCCTAATTTTTTAAAATTTAAACATTATTTAAAAATTAAAAATTACAAAATTAAAAATTGCCGTTAACGGTCAGGTGGTATCTCATAATGATTAATCAAGAACTTCGCAATATCACTATATGGTACAGCCAAGGAGTGAGAAGCATATTCTACACCATGAGGCTCAACAGTAAATAGAAAGATTATGAATTTGGGGTCATATGCAGGAAAATATCCAAAAAACGAGTGTAGATATATGTTTTCTAGGTATTTGCCATTTGGCCCAGGAATCTGTGCAGTACCTGTTTTTGCTGCCATGGCATAATGCTCCATCTTTATTTGTCCCTTAAGTAGCGCCTTGTCAAAAACCGTCACTAACATGTCTGTAATCGCCCTACTCGTCTCAGGCTTCAAGACTCTCTTTCCTTCATCAAATTTAATGTCACGAGCCACACCAATACGCGACTCTATTCTCTTAACAATATGTGGAGTAACAAGAAGTCCACCATTACCCAGCACTGCAAGCGCACGAGTGGTTTGAATTGCAGTAAATGCAGGACCTTGACCAAAAGAGGCTGTCGCGAGATCAATATCTTGTTTACTCTCATAATTTGTAATCGACTTTCCTTCATTCGGTAAATCAATTCCTGTTTTTTCATTTAAGCCATATGCGTACATATAATTCTTAAACCTTTCATGACCCAATTTCGCTTCAACGAATGCAACTCCCGTATTTAGAGATTGACTAAGAACTTCCTGCATATTCACAACACCGCGACCCTTAAGATCGAAGTTATAAAAAGTTTTTTTGTTTAATGTAACAGAACCTTTATCGTTGTATGTTGTTTCTGCTGTCACAACTCCTGCATCGATTCCGGCAGCCATAGTAAGAGGTTTGATAATCGAACCCATTTCATATACGTTTTCAACATTCGGATTGCTGAAGGCGTTCACATCAGATACATCCTTAAAATTATTTGGGTCAAACGATGGTGCTCCAGACATAGCATAAATTTCACCATTTTTTGGATTCATAATAATTCCACCAGTTAATTTACTTTTATATTTTGATTGAAGCTCAATGATTTTATTTTCGAGCAAACTTTGAACCACCGGATCAATTGTAGTTATAATATCACCCTCTAAATCTTCCTTTTTTAAAACAGATTTATTTATATTTGAAAATAATTCCACAAAAAAGTTTGCAAAAACAGCTCCTTGATTACGTGTTAAAATAGAATTATATTGTCGCTCCAAGCCATATTGTGCCTTCAACTCATCACCTTTAAATGACATGAAGCCAAGAACTTGAGATGCAAGTTTTTCACCTGGGTAATATCGCCACCTTTCCTTATAAAGACTTACTCCCTCTATATTTAATTTATCAATTTTTAATCCTGCTTCTACAGGAACTCTTTTTGCAATTTCTTCGTATGGATCTGTTTTTTTATTTGCTTTTGCTAAAAAATCTTCCTTATCTATCGGATAAATAGAATTTACTTTTTCATATGCATCTTCAATATTTTTTAGTATTTTTGGATTAATAGAAAGATTAAATCCAGATTGTAAAGTAGCTGCTGCAATTTTTTCTCCATCCTTAGTTTGAAAAAATATTGTCCCTCTATCAAATACCGATTGATTAGGCCTCAAGTATTGCCTATCTGCCCTACTTCTATAATCCTCAGAGTGAACTATTTGTATTAAATATAAATTAACTATAAAAACAAGAGCAACTATAATTATACAGAATGTTATTATCCTAATTCTAGTTACTGGAGATGTCATATGCTTGTTTCGAATTTTGTGCTTCGAGTTTAACCTTGCTATGGCCTAGCAATTGAAAGTCGTGACTCCTTATTAACATATGCAACTGAAGTGGCTTCCTTGTACCCCTTAGACATAGCGGTTTCAGGCGTCATTTGATTCTGTATAGATACATATTGAAATTCTAGTTGTGCAACCTTAGATCTTAAAGCCACTATTTGATCATTAACATCCTGACGAACAGACACATTCCCTATCGATACAGATAGAAAACCAATATACATACTTATCAGGACAAAAAATGCTACAATAGTAGCCCAAAAAATATCTCTCTGGGTGTGTGATACTTGTTGTAGTGTTTTTGTGTTCATGTTGAAAATTTAAAAATAAAAAATAAAAGATATTGTATTTGTTTGCTGTCCCATTCTTGAATCCTAAATCCTGAATCCTATGTCTTCTCCACCATTCTCAACTTAGCGCTTCTAGATCTTGGATTCATTGAGATTTCTTCTTTTGTCGCTGTTATAGGCCTCTTTGTAAGTATTTCAGCCTCCTCCTCAATCGATAATTTTTTAAAAAACTGTTTAACTATCCTATCCTCCAAACTATGAAATGATATGACTGCGATTCTTCCTCCTTTATTTAAAACCTTCCAACCTTCTGCTAAAACTTCTTCCAAAATTTCTAACTCTCTGTTTACTGCAATTCTTAAGGCTTGAAAAGTTCTCGTCGCTGGATGAATTTTTCCAAATCTGTAACTAGGTGGTACAGCTTTTGAAATCACTTCAACCAATTCCGATGTAGTTTTTATAAACTTTATCTTTCTCGCATCAATAATTGCTTTCGCTATTCTTCTTGAATGTTTTTCATCTCCAAAACCAAACAAGATATCCGCAATACTATCTTCTGCCCAATGATTCACAATATCCTCTGCCGTGACATCACTTTCTACAGCCTCCTTCTTTAATGTCATCAGAAGGGGTTCATCTTTAAGAAATGAAAGCCCGCGTCCGCCATACTCAAGCTGGTCTGAACTCCATCCTAGGTCGAGGAGGATTTTGTCCACACCAACAAGATTAT
>CAZTQI010000038.1:0-5998 GCA_964615805.1 uncultured Candidatus Saccharibacteria bacterium
TTTAAGACTGGATTCCCGCCTCCGCGGGAATGACAGCGGAGAGTTTAACTAGGAAAATTTTTTGGCTTCAATCTTTTAATTTTTTCTAGAATTAAAATAATTAGAATCGTAGCGATCCAAACAATACTAAAAACTGTCATCGTAGATTGTTCATTGTTAATTATAAACAAATTAAAGGCCGTATGCAAAAAAATTGCTGTTAATATTCCTGCAGATCTATAAATTGTTTTAATATGTTTTGATTTATAAAATGCAAAAGCTAGAAATACTCCGATTATTGCCGAAGCCATGACATGCAAAAGTGTTGCTCCAATGAAACGCAAATTGCCCGTTGCAAGACTTCTGGAAATATCACCCTCTAAAATTGGGCTTATTAAAAAAAGAGCGTTTTCTGCAGCTGAGAAGCCGAGGGCTGTTGATATCATGTAAATAATCCAGTCCATAGGTTCGTCTATCTCGTTCCTCTGAAGAACTACTAGGTGAGAGGCGATATATTTAAGGATTTCCTCAACTGATGCCCAGAGAAAAATTATAAGCCATGCCAGCCCCATACTTGTTATTGCTAGGGTTGACACTTCTTCGCCACCTCCTAAATATTTCGAAACAAAGTATTGAAAGGGGAGCACTAGGGGAACGCAGGCCATTCCCAAAAGAAAAGTTACGAGTATTATTCTTCGTGGTTCTGGGTGCTCATCTTCGCGCAACCAAAATAACAGCCATATTAAAGCCGGAGCGATACCACCAAGTGCTGCAATTAATATTGAGTATGATATGGACATTTGTACAGAATTTTATAATTTTTAATTTTGTAATTTTCAAGTCCCAGTTTATTGCATAATCTGGGATAAATAATTTCTTAATGTTTTAATTAGGAATTCAAAAATTCTGTCATTATTTATAAAATTAAAAATTTGAAATTAAAAATTATTCTTTCTGAATATTTGGCCACCTTTCAACCATCAAAATTTTTCCGTTTGAAAATGGCATCAAAGACCAAAGCTCTTCAGTAACAAACGGCATAAATGGGTGAAGGACAATTAAGATTTTTCTGAGAGAGTGGAGTAGAAACTGAGCTCTTGAATTCTTGTCTTCTATTGTACCATCTTTTAATATTGGTTTCGAGTCTTCTATTATTTTTGCTGCGAATTCGTTCCAAATATATTGATATATTCTATCTGATGCGATATGAATTTTAAGATTATCCATTTCTTGAGAAAGTATTTCAAATTCTGTATTTTGAAGTTTGATTAATTCTTTATCGGCTTCTGACCAATTACTAAAGTTTTCATCATAAGAAAATTCTTCAGTGCTTTGCAAAACGAACCTTGCAACATTCCAGACTTTATTTGCAAAATGTTTATAACCTTTTATTTTATCTTCGGAAATCTTTGTATCAATTCCAGGTGCTGAGCCTACCATAAGAGCCATACGCCCAGCATCTGCTCCGAATTTTTCAGAAATTTCTATTGGGTCAACTCCATTGTTTAGTGACTTCGACATTTTTCTACCCTTTGCATCTCGAACAGTTCCATGTAGATAAACTGTCTTAAATGGAATTGTTCCAATATGAAAACCTGTCATAAGAATCATTCTTGCTACCCAGAAGAAAAGAATCTCGTATCCTGTCTCGAGCACATCTGTCGGGTGGTAAATTTCTAAATCTTTTGTTTTTTCTGGCCAGCCCAAGGTCGAGAATGTCCAAAGTCCAGATGAAAACCAAGTATCAAGAGTGTCTTCATCTTGAATCCAACCTTCACCCTCGGGAGCGTCAATACCACAATAAATCTCTGTATCTGTGTTTGTATTATCACTTTCAACTGATTTGTACCAAACCGGAATTCTATGTCCATACCAAATCTGTCTTGAAATACACCAGTCGCCTAGCTTATCGATCCAGTGAAAATACGTCTTACCAAAATAGTCGGGCATGATTTCAATTTGTCCTCCTTCCACTGCCTTTCTCATGATTTCTTTTAGAGTAGTCTCGCTTCCACTTTCAATTCCTTTTATTTCAGAGTGGGGAATTGTGAACGGCTTGTTAACAGCGATAAACCATTGTAGTTTTGGTAACGGTTCGATTATTCCACCAGTTCTTTCCGCGGTTGATACATTTTGAGATACCTCTTCCTCCTTCTCCATCAAACCTTCTGCACGAAGCCAAGCTACGATTTCTTCGCGGGCCTCCAAAACTTTTTTTCCAAGAATTCTTTCGTCACCAACCATCATTCTAGATTTTTCATCTATAACTTGGGTATATGGTAAATTGTGTCGCTCTGCGATTTCCCAGTCGATTTTGCTATGAGCTGGGGTAACACCAAGCGCTCCTGTACCAAAATCTTTTTCAACAGATTTATCTGCAATAATTTTTATGTGAATTGGTACACCACAAAAAATCAAATCATATTCCTTACCTACAAATTCTGTATATCGAGCATCTTCTGGATGAACAGCAACAGCAGTATCGCCAACTTTAGTTTCAGGGCGAGTAGTTGAGATAGTGATAGGAAAATCTTTTGAATATTTAAATGTATAGAAATTCGCTTTTCTTTCCTCGTAAACAATTTCATCATCCGAAATAGTTGTTTGACCCTTTGGATCCCAGTTTACAACCCTGTGTCCGCGGAAAATAAGTCCGGCGTCATACATATTTTTAAATGCCGTACGAACAGCAAAGTTTCTTTTTTCATCAAGTGTAAAGGCTTCGCGAGACCAATCACAAGATGCACCAAAAATTTTTAGCTGGGACACGATAGTGTCATGACTTTCTTTGGCAAATTCATTTACACGGCGGAGTAGCTCTTCTCGCCCAAGGTCATAACGAGATTTACCTTCCTTTTTTGAAATATCTTTTTCAACACGAGATTGTGTTGCGATAGCAGCGTGGTCTGTACCCGGCAACCAGAGAGTACGAAACCCTCGCATTCGTTTGTAGCGAATAAGTGTATCCTCAAGAGTAATCATTAAAGCATGTCCCATATGCAAAATTCCAGTAACATTTGGGGGAGGCATACTGATCACATAAGGTTTTGCGCTAGAATCAATGACCTCTTTCTCGATACATGTGTCCGGATTAAAGAGTCCGCTGTCTTCCCACATCTCATAAATACGTTTTTCTGTGGAAACGGGGTCGTAAGGTTTTAATAGTTTTTCGTCTATCATGTAGCCTATAATAGCATAAATAACTTTTAGGCTCTAGGCGCTATGACACAAGGCTACTTCTTGTATTCCTAATTCGCTTCGCTCATAAGGAAGCAAAGTCGAGCTCTAGCTTATGGCCTGATTAATATAACAAAAAGGACTTTTCCGAAGGAAAAGTTCTTGAATCAAGGCTAGCACCTAGAGCCTAAATAAACAAATCATCCCCTAGACGCCTAAATTGATAAATCAAAAGTGAGTGGCGTCTAGGGGAGCGTTCGAGAAGAGTCAAACCGCCTCAAGGGGACAGGAGAGGGCGATTCTGTTTGAAGTAAAAACCTTGGCTGGTTGTTAAAGTAAACAGTATGAGTAACTTTTCTCTTAATGTGCATGGTCCTACTTGTATGTCGGAGTAAACGACACGCATAAGAGGGGACATCTATGTGAATTATAGCATAAGGCTAGTTATTAGTCAATTTCATGCCACCTTGAGCTTTGAGGTTTGTAGAATATCCTTCATCTGAGCGACTGATTTTGAGGTAACCTGCAACACCAATCATTGTGCCATTGTCGGTGGTAAGCTTCATGTTTCGGATGAGGACTTTTGCTTGAGGAATAGAATCGATTAAGGTCTTACGAAGAAGCTTGTTGGCGATAACCCCACCACCCACAATTAATGTTTTTGCTCCATAAGTTTCGATGGCTGTTCTCGTTTTTGCGACAAGAACTTCAATGACAGCATCTTCGAACTCTTTTGCAATTTGCATTTTCACCTCTTTTGTCAAATCAGGAATTTTTTGTACCATATAAAGCACCGCTGTTTTTAATCCAGAAAAAGAAAAATCAAGGTCGTGTGAGTGAAGCATTGGTCGAGGGAGTTTAACTCGTGACTCATTACTTGTAACAGATAATTCACTTCGTGCTTTTTCAGCTAGTGCTGAAATTTCTGGTCCTCCCGGATATGAAAGTCCAAGTATACGCGCCACCTTGTCAAAGGCCTCACCAACAGCATCGTCGCGAGTTTGTCCCACAACTTCGTAGCTTCCTAGTTTATCTATTTTTATAAGCTCTGTGTGACCACCTGAAACGAGAAGCGAAACAGCAGGGAATTCAATTTCCTGAATTTCTAATATGTTCTCATCTGTCTGAGATTTTTTTATATCTAGCAATGCGGAAACAATATGTCCTTCCATATGATTAACAGAAATGATTGGAATATTCCAAGTAAGGGAAAGAGCTTTTGCAAAAGTGATACCTACCCACAAAGCTGGCTCGAGTCCGGGACCTTCTGTTACTGCTATGCAATCAAATTTTGGTTTAGAATTCTTTTCGAGAAATTTAATAAGTAATTCGAAGAGAGTTGGCTCACGCTCCATCATTTTTTGCAATTCACTCCTCACTTCATTTATTAGAGAAAAATTTTCAGATGGAAGTTTAGCAATTTTTAAAGCTTGTTCCAAAACTGGAACGCAATTTAGACCGTGCTCTCTTCGGGCTAAGTTTGGGTACACTCCACCAAACTCCTTATGTAATTCAATTTGAGAATTTATTTCATGTGCCAAAACATTGACTGTGTTTTTTTCACAGTTGAGTATACTTATTGCAGTTTCGTCACAGGATGTTTCTATGGCTAAAATTATCATGTTGGTATCAAATTTAACAGAAATTAAATAAAAAGCTATTGTGTTAAATTTCCTTTAAAGAGGGATTTCAGAATACCAAACATCGTTATTCCATTTCCAGTCTGTGGTCATTCCACCCATTACCCAAATTTTGTCATTAAAAACATTCACGGTATGATCTTCTCTTCCAAGCCAAGATCCGTCTATTTTAACTTTGGTCCATTTATATCCATCCTCTGAATACCAAGCATCTCCCAAGCCTTCGTTAGTTTTTGATGTTAGTCCGCTCACTAACCAAATTTTATTTTGATAGATGACCGCCCCAAGACCTTGCCTTTCACCCCATGGAGCTTTTTCATAAACTCTTACCCAGTTTATACCGTCTTTAGATACCCATTCATCACCATATCCGATACCATTAAAATTCATTCCACCAAAAAGCCAAAGCTTATCATCAAACACAATAACATCATGATCCCACCTAGGTTCCCATGCGGATTTTGATGATTCTTGTACCCAATTCATTCCGTCAGAAGATGACCAAATATCGTTGTAAGTAATTTTTTTATCATAATCAACTCCACCAATTATCCAGAGTTTGCTTTTAAATTCGACAACCTTCTGACCTTCTCTCTTTTGCCAAGGTGCGTTCCATACGAGTTGATACCAGTCGCTCGCGTTAAATGAAATCCATATTTCATTTAAAGCTCGATTTTTTATATCCCAACCTCCGATCATAAAAAGTATATCCTTGAAATTTACTATCGATGCAGATCGGCGAGGTGTAAAACTTGTATTATTTTTTATTAGTGACCAATTTATTCCATCCGCACTATTCCATAGGTCATTGAAATAAATAGCCTTTTCATAATTTGGAAAACCTTCGGGGTTTTTGGTGTCGTTTGCATTAAGACCGCCTGTAAGCCAAAGCTTTTTGTCCCACTCAAATATTGTATGTGAGTCTCTTTGTTGCCAAGGAATATTTGAAGCATAATTCCAAGTTAAGTCATCAAATTTTAAGGATGTAGAGAAATTTTGTGCAAGTGTTTTAAAAATCGGAAAGGATAAGACAAGAAAAAAAACCAACAAACTAATATATTTATTCATTCGTTTAATTTTATTATAGAAATGTCATTTTGGGAAATTTGGTGATTACGCATAATTTTCTGGTGAAAATTTGCACAACCTAGGCTTTTATATTTGTGCGCGGTATAAGATTCGAACTTATGACATCTACAACG
>CAZTQI010000039.1:0-2983 GCA_964615805.1 uncultured Candidatus Saccharibacteria bacterium
ACTGTAAGTCGATACGAAGAGCAATAGTGTCAAAATCTTCCCAACTCTCAGCAGTATCCTTCTCAGCTTTAGGTCCTTGTCTCGGTGTATAGCCTTTCTTGCCATCAAAATCATCCCACATACTTCCGATGAATTTTCCATCTAAGTAATACGATAACCCTCTCTCTGGATCAGTATCAAGCCATGCACTATTTACATAAGAAATTGGATAAGCATTACTGTCTGGATTTTTATCTATTTGTTCCCCACCTCTAGCATAACGAATTTTCTTTCCAAGATCAGTATCTGCTCCGGCCCCAATACTTGCCTCATATCCACCAACAGCAGCAAAAGTCCCCGCCTTGCAGGTGAAATTAGCGCCCGATGATTCAACATATTTATCTTTAAGCAATTTTGAGTTGCGCTTTACTGCACCTAAATACTGCATAACACGCATTGAAACATGATAGCCGGGATATTGCGTAAATTTTTCAGTCCCCCATTCAAGTCTACCAAGAAATCCATCCTTTTCTGGTTCTTTTTCTCCAGCTTTCAACACATCAGAAAGATAGTGTGAGGACATACCTCTACAATCCGCATCATTTGTAAGTAAATACACATCTTCATTGATACGTTTTTTTGAAATTAACCTAAGCACAGTATCATTAAGGTGTTTTACAACGGTACCATAAAGTCTTCCGTTCTTTCTCACGACCAAATCTTGTGACCATTCTTTTCCAAAGAATCCAATTTTTAATTTAGGAAAATCTTTTTTTGCTCTCTCGATTTCTGCAAATGTTTTTCTTGTTGCAGGTGAATCTTTTTCAAACTCTCTCCAGTTAACGTTGAGCATAAATGCTGTTTTGGACAAAGAGACTTCATCTTGTTTTGAATACAAGGATAGAGTTTGGTAAATATTTTCAGCCTCCGACGGTCCGTGCACTGGCATACAAACAACTACTTTTGTATCTTTAGTTACAACCGAGTCTAATTTATTTTCAGCAATTCTCTCATCTAATTCTTCTAAATATTCCTTTCCAAACTCTGAAGACTTTTCTTCCCTATCAAAATACATATCTACCTCCTTTAGCTGATCCAATTTTGCATTGGGGTTTGTCTTCAATGTTTCCGATTGAGACTCTTTCCACCTTTTCAAATCTTCTGGCCTAGACTGAAAACCGTAGTATGGCGGGGGTGGAATAGTTTTAGATTTTGTCGGCTCAAGAGGAGTTCGAGGAAGTAGCGGAATAACCGGTGGCAAATAAACATCCTTCTGCATTGAAATATCAGTCTTTACATTTGTTTTAATTGAGTCAATTACTTTCGAAGCTGTATCTTTAATTGATGAAAGTCCTTTGCCTTCCTCAGTTGCACACATCACGAATTCTTTCACACCATTTGCATCCTTACCCATCTCAGCTCCCACCTCCACAAATCTAGCGTCGCAAATAATTTGTCCGTTTGGACCTTTGTGGAATAGCTGACCAAGAATTGGATCTTTCGGATCAACATCGAAGAACATTTTTCCGCCCTCAAACTTAATCGGAACTTCAACAGGGTGTCCTTGTGTACTTTGCGATAGTGAAAACAATGCTTTTAATTTTCCTTCAGAGGCTAGCTTAACAGGATCAATATGTGTTCCATTAAACACAGAGCCTGAATGATTCATCTTAACTTGATATTGGTACATTCCATTTTTTTCTGTAGGATCCCATAACTTTAATTCATTTTTATCTGGTCGCACCGTGCCATTGTCTGCCCATCCAAGTCTCTTTATTTTTGCAAATTTATCAGCATTCTCATGGGCAAAATCCTCAACATTCATATTTTTTATTCCGGCAGATGCTCCAGATGTAGCGGAGCTAACAATTCTATTAGTTGTTGTATCGATATCAAATCCTGCTTTTTTCAATTCGGCTAGCGATGCACCTGTTGGGCTTCCAGTACTTGGATCTATTTCAACATGTGCAATACTTTTTCCTCCGTGAAAAACCTCATAGACGCCTGCGTGGGAACCGGAAGGATTTAATTCGTAACCTTTAGGTAGGGTGATAAATGAATTCAAAGTACTATGTGCTTCATGAGTAACCCCTCCCACAACAGCACTGCTTACAACCTCCTTGCCAGGAAGAATAGTTTCAATTCCCTGATTAGAAAGATCGTATGTGCCAAAAAGTCCTAATATTTTTTCTCTTGCCCACTCCAATGAAGTTGTGCCCTTTCCACTTCCTGTTCCACGTATTCCTTCCACCAATCCGTCTTGCCCATTAATTAATGAGCCAACCTCCTGAGCAACAAGCCCACCTACAACACCAACAATAGCTCCCTTGCCCACAGCTTTCCAAACATGGGTTCTTTTTATTTTTTTGAAGGCTGCATCTCTTTCATTTATTCCTCCAGCATCAACATTCAGTTCGTGCTTACGAGCGTCTACCAGGCAACCCAACCTAGTATCAAAGGAACCGAGCGAAGGATCGCTAGCAAAAGCAGTTCTTAAAAGTTTTTTTGTATTGTATCTTTCAAGATCAAGATTTGTACGCTCCACCTCCACCATTGCCTCTTCGCTATAGCCAATCAAATCAATTTTTTCAACATTAGAAAGCGCTATCCTCGCATCAATATTTGAAAGCTGATGTAAAATAATATTGATATCATTTTGATCAAGAACTCTTTCTCTTTCAACTCCACCCACTGTTTCGTATAGTAAATTATGTAAATTATCTGTTGTTGCTTTTGCACTTATCATTTCATAAACAGAACTCTTTAATTCTTCTCTTCTCGGTGCGCGAGATGCATCATATACACGTCCTACCGCCATGGCTCGAGAATGCTCTGCTCTATCTCTCTCCATTGCTTGTGATTCTTTAAGCCCAGCAACACCTCCTGCAACAAATATTCCTGCTGCTGTAACAAGCTTGAGAGTTTCTAGTGTGAGTAAAGGTGCCACTACAGGTAACTATTATGTTGAATTAAAATGGACTGATAATTCAAACAACGAAACAGG
>CAZTQI010000039.1:2993-5949 GCA_964615805.1 uncultured Candidatus Saccharibacteria bacterium
TATTTTTTATAATAATAAACAAAAAAAAAAGCGCCGGCCACAAACCCCATCGCTGCTCTCGACGCCATACTCGAAGCAGATTGACCAAGCATCGGAACGATAGAAACTGCGGTGGCAAGAGTTGTTTCATTTAAGAAACGCCCACATGGTGATCCCATTATTTTTTTGACCATTCCTTCAGTCCAAGAATATTTAGCTTCTGTTCGAGCACCAGTTTTTGCTTCTCCAAAAGTTAATTCAAAATCATATTCTGTAGCATCTATAGCTTCACCGTGTTTAGTACGACATCGCATCTGTTTTGCAAAATCAAGCACACTATCTGCAACGTCTAAAGCGTTAAAAGATCCGTTCTTATCTGCAAAAAGTCCAGCATAAATTCTGTCTCGACACGCTTTAAAATCAAGCTCTGCTTGATCGTCTGCTGCTGTGGATATTGCAAAAGCTCTAACAGCGTTTTGTAAGTCTATTTCTGCTTGTGCTTTTTTTTCAGGAGATACATTTGTATCCTTCCATTCTCCTGCGTCAGTGTGAATAAGCTCTGGAGAATCCTCCATAAATCTTTTTAGTATCGCCTCTTTTATAGCCCTATCTTTTGAACCGCCTATATCATCTGGAGAAAAAGCACTTCCAATATTAGCAAGCTCCTCTTTTACTCTGGCAATTTCTTTTATTCGATTTCTCTCACCTCCCCAGTTATGTTTCCATATTTTTTTAAAAAAGCCTGAAACACCCTTAAGCGAGTCCTTATCGGCTGTCATTCTCTCTGAAGCGATATCGCGAGCATTCTTTTCAATTGAATCTGTCATCACAGCCCCCAGCCTCATTCTCCTTTTTGCAATTCGCTCTGCTTCTCCAGTTTCTTTTTTAGGCTCGTCAAGGTCTTTTTCTTGAGGTAAATCTCCAGGCAAAATCTCTGGAGATTTAAGATTTTCATCCTTTTCAGGCTCATTCTCATCACCCTCCTCCGGCTCCTTTTTGTCTAATTTCTCATCGTCTTCTGATTTTTTTTCTTCACTGTCTTTATCACCTTCTCCATTCTTTAAATCAACATTTTTTATTACAGATAGACTATCTTTTTTTGACTTTTTCTCTGTTCCATTACTTATTGTCTGACCTTCAAGCTCCTTGATCTTATCTTCCAATTCTTGAACCTCTATGTCTGCCTTTTCAGAAAAGCCAAATGTCCCAACATTTACCCTCTCAGAAACATTTCCGCTTCTTTTTTTTACCAGATCCACACTATGTCCATATCTCTCACCGAGCCGACCATCAGTTTTATCTTTATTTATTTCTTCAATTTTCTTCTTACACTCACCTATTTCCTTTTGCTTTCCTTCTACATCTGAAACAAGAGCAAGGTCAAAAGCCTTCTCAGCCGCTTTAAGTCTCCTTTTAGCCGCAGCCAATGCTGTTTTATTATAAGCATCAAATACTGCTTGCTGAGCCATTTCTTTTTCCTTTTCAGCACCAGCAAGTGTATTGTTATCAACATGCAGATTTTCTGTTTTAAATGATTCTTTCATATCAGTTTATTATTTACCCAAATAAACATCCTTAAAATGAGCTAGATCCACAGCTACAAGGGCTGTAATATCAGGAATCTTCTCTTCTACAAATTTTTGCAATTCTTCGTCGCTTTTTTCTTCATCCATCATTTTTTCAAATTCAGCAATATTCACGCCTGGCATATTTTTAATGATAACCATATTAAGTCGATCTTCAATACGGTTCAAAATATCATTTTTCATTTCGGCAAGTATCGCCGAATCCAAATCAATCAACCCCTTTTCCTCAATCAATGCGTCTACAAAAGTTTCTAGATTATACATAATGTTTTTAGCAAATAAATAATATACATATATTATATAGCAAATAGTTGTTAGTTAGTAGTCTTTAGTTGTTAGTAACGCAAAATACATGGCACCCTTCGGGCGCCATGTATTTTTGAGAATATTAGTAATTTTGAACTATTCCTAATTCTTAATTCCTAATTCTTAATTCTATCCAACTATTTCTTTGAAATCTCATTTCGTAGCTTCTCGATGTAGCGACCTGCTGCTTCCTGTCCACCAAGACCAAATGAAAGTCCTAGAGCAAGAGAAAGAGCAATCACAACACCTGTCAATAGAGACTGAAGTACTGCAGGAGCAATACCTAGCTGTGAAAGTGCTGCAAACAATGCAACAATCCAAATTGCCCACTTAGCAACTGAACCAAGGAAGTGTGCTGAAGACACACCTGCAGCTTGAACGCCACCGATAACTGTCTTACGTACAGCTTCACCTAGAATAGCTGCAACCATAAGGATAAGTACTGATGCGATAACACTTGGAAGATAACCTAATACTACGCCTTTTAGGAACTCGTTAACCTGTGTTAGGCCAAGGATCTCAAATGAAGCAATAAGGAAAGCAATAACAACAAACCATCTTACAAGCTCCCCAACAAACTTACCTGAGTTAAGCCTGAAACCTGATTTACTTACAGCGTCCTCTACTCCAGCTGCCTTTAAAGCTGCGTCCACCTTAACAAGCTTGAAAAGTTGCTCTACAACTTTTGAAAGTGATGCACCTACTACCCAGCCGATAATGAAAATTATAACGGCTATCAAGAGTGCTGGCACGAAACTTACAAAACCTAACCAAAGGCCTGCAAATGACTGCGATAGCACTGAACCCCATGTCTGCAATATCATAATATTATATTAATGAATTATTATTAACCCCTTTATTATAACATATATACTTTTTTTGCAACAACCTTCTGGGGATAGAATTGGGTTATGCTGGCTCTCCAATACTCAACTTATCTAGCACCACCTCATGATCAAAATCCAATATGTCTCGCACAAGTTTGTCATACATATCTAATCGATATTTAAAATCTACTGTTTCAAAAGAAGAATATCTTAGTTCCCTACCCATTTCGGCTTCCATAGATTTAATAGCTGTCTCCA
>CAZTQI010000040.1:0-5904 GCA_964615805.1 uncultured Candidatus Saccharibacteria bacterium
TTTTTGTATCTTTGGAAGATTCTTTGATGCGAATATTTGCCTTAGACACTGTGAAAAGCATGATGGCAAAACTAAATATTCCTGAAGATGAACCAATTGAAAATAGTTTTATTACTCGTGCTCTTGAAAATGCTCAAACAAAAATCGAAGGTTTTAACTTTGATGCAAGAAAGCATGTTCTTGAATATGACAATGTGCTCAATCATCAGAGAACTGCAATTTATAAAAGGAGATACAAAGTATTGATTGGAGAAAAAGAAGATTTAGAAGCGGAATATGTTGAGATAATGGCTTTTGCTACAGATGAAGAATCTGAAATGATTTCTGCCAAGCGAAACGAAATAGGTGGTGAAGAATTTATTTCAGTTTTACGACGCTTAATTTTGCAAAGCATAGACTTATTCTGGGTTGATCATTTAGAAATGATGGATTATTTGCGTGGCTCTGTTAACTTGCGAGCATATGGACAGCGTGACCCACTTATTGAATACAAAAAAGAAAGTTTGCAACTCTTTAAGGATTTACAAATCTCAATTATGGATCAGGTTATAAAATTAATTCCACATGTTGTTTCTAATGCCTTTAGGCAAGAGGAAGAAAGAATGAAAACAATTGTGAGACAGGCAGAAATTGTTACAGCAGAAAATAAAGGAAGTGCTATGCCAAAGCAAATTGTAAATTCTGCAGATAAAGTAGGAAGAAATGACCCTTGCCCTTGTGGAAGTGGAAAGAAATATAAAAAGTGTCATGGACAGGAAGAGTAAATTAACACGACACGAATGACATAAATGAAACGCAAGAAACTCCCTTTCTGTCATTCCGGCCTTCGCCGGAATGACAAATAAAGTAGCTGCTATTTAAAAATTGAAAAATTATTTTAAAATTAAAAATTACAAAATTAAAAATTAAAATTTATTCATAAATTTTCGCATGTTCTCATCACTTGTACATTTTGCACAGAATAGCCTTGTCCCACTTGGAGCCTTGGGAGTTTTCCTTGGGTCTTTTATTGGAGAAATAGTTGGACCTTTTCCTTCTGTAGGGATGATTTTAGCTGCAAGTTTTTGGTTTATTGATCATTTATCATTTTCTTTTGCTTTAATTTTTAAAATATTTTTATTGGTTTCTCTTCCTGAAGCTCTAGGTGTGACGCTGGGTTCGTTTGTAACCTACTCAATAGGGTATTTTGGAGGTAAACCCGCAATTGAAAAAGTTGGTAAATATTTTGGAATAACTTGGAATTCGGTAGAAAAATTTCATAACAAATTAAAAAATACAAAAAAGGAAGGTTTGTATATATTTTTAATTCGTTCGACTCCACTTATCCCAAATATGCTTATCAATACTGCTTGCGGGCTTCTTCGTGTTGATACTTTTAAATATGTTGTTGCAACATTCTTCGGATCATTTGTGAGGGCTACTATATATGCATTTACAGGGTGGTATCTAGGGAATAAATATAGAATATATTCAAGGTTTTTTGTTCGATACGAAAGATTTATATTTATTATTTCTATAATTCTGATTGTTATTTTATTGGTTTGGTTTTTGGTTAAAAAATATAAAAAGAAGAAAATCTGATATAATAATCATAAATATGAAAAAAATAATTAAATTCTTTGACCATTTAGAGGACCATATTAGAGGTTTTTTCAGTCGCATACCTATAGGCTATGCATTTGTAGGTAGTGTGTTTATGATTCTTTTTTGGCGAGGTGTTTGGCACACAGGAGATATTCTGCAGGCAAAAGGAGGAATTTTAGGTTTCTTGTTTTATGAGCCTGTCACAATCATTTGGACAACTGCTCTAATGCTTTTGATTGGACTTTTCGTTTCATTTTTTATCGGAGATCATATTCTAATGTCTGGTCTTAAACAAGAAAAAAAGCTGACAGAAAAAACTGAAAAGGAGGTTGAGGAGGAAGAGTCACAAATTAATAGGATAGAGAACCAAATTTCAAAAATTGAAACAGAGATTTCGGAATTAAAAGATGGTCTTGAAGCTAATAATAATTAAATAATTCTCCAAATTTTTTACACCCTACAAAATTTTAAAAATTTAGAAGGGCAAGAAACTTAGGGGGACAATTAAAACAATGACAAAAGTAATCGCTACACATGACGGGAAATTTCACGCTGATGATGTTTGTGCTGTGGCTGCGCTCGGGCTTTTAATAGACGGGCCAATTGAGGTGGTTCGTACAAGAGATACAGACAAAATACGCAAGGCTGATTTTGTTGTTGATGTTGGGGGGATTTTTGATGCTAACAAGCAGAGATTTGACCACCATCAAGAGGGTGGGGCAGGCATACGAGAAAACGGAATACCTTATGCAGCTTTTGGTTTAGTGTGGAAAACTTACGGAAAAAGTCTTTGTGGAAGTGCCGATGTTGCAGAGATTATAGACAGAGATATGGTGATGTCGCTCGATGCTTCTGATAATGGTGTGAATGTTTTTTCTACAGATTTTGAAAATATAAATATGTATGGATTAGATAGTGTGGTAAATGCTTTTGTTTCTACTTGGAAGGAAGAAGATAGAAATATGGATATTGCTTTTGCAGAATTGGTGAAATTTGTGAAAGCGCTTTTGGCTAGAGAGATAATGCGTGTAAGAGCAAAAGTAGAGGCAAAAGATTTTGTAAAAAAAGCATACGAAGAAGCCGATGATAAAAGAATAATTATACTCGATGGCCCATATCCAGCCCGTGATGTTCTTTCTAAATATGCTGAACCTTTATATTTTATACGTCCAAGAGTAAATGACGGTAAATGGTCTGTGGAAACAGTGAGAGATGATTCAAGAAGTTTTGTGAACAGAAAGGATTTGCCGAAGGAATGGGGGGCAAAAAGCGATGGTGAACTTGCTGAAATTTCAGGTGTTTCCGATGCGGTCTTTTGCCACAGAAATCTTTTTTTGGCTGTTGCAGATTCGAAGGAAGGTGCGATAAAGCTTGCAGAATTAGCGGTTCTGGCTTAATGTGGTGTATCTTTTCTGTCATTCCGGATTTAGTCCGGAATCTAGTCTGAAAAAGCGGACTTGGATCCCAGATAATCCTCTCGAATCGGATTTCTGGGATGACACAAAACATAGTCGCGAGTACACTTCTTGTTTTGTGTCACTTTATAACTTTAACTTTAAAACTATATGGCCTTTGTTGATGAAATAAGAATACATGCGAAAGCGGGTGATGGAGGAAATGGTGTAGCTCGCTGGTTGCATGAAAAGGGGAAGGAATATTCTGGACCCGCAGGAGGAAATGGAGGTCGCGGAGGCGATGTGTATTTTTCTGCGTCTTCCGATTTGGCCTTGCTTTCAAATTACCGGCATCAAAAACTTTTTAAGGCTATACGAGGTACCGATGGTGGAGGAAAATCTTTGTATGGTGAAAATGGCGCTGATTGTGAAATCGCAGTGCCTGTCGGTTCGATAATCACTGACCTTACTCATGATAAAAAATACGAATTACGAACAGTTGGTGAAAAAATAAAAGTATTAGAAGGTGGTAGGGGTGGTTTGGGCAATGAACATTTTAAAGGTTCTAAAAATATATCCCCAGAGGAATTCACTTTAGGTAAAGAGGGTGAGGATGCTGATTTTTATATTGAGCTTGAGCTTGTGGCTGATATTGGAATTATTGGGCTTCCAAATGCTGGAAAATCTTCGCTTTTAAATGCAATTACAAACTCAAGGGCAAAAGTTGGAAATTTTGAATTTACAACATTGGAACCAAACCTTGGGTCTTTATATGGAGTTATTTTGGCAGATGTTCCAGGTCTTATTGAAGGTGCTGCGGAAGGCAAGGGTCTTGGTCATAAATTTTTGCGACATGTAAAAAGAACAAATCTTTTACTGCACTGTATTTCTGCCGATACCGAAAATTTCGAAGTGGCTTATAATACCGTTCGTAAAGAATTAGAAAAATTTGACGAAGAAATGGCTAAAAAAGAGGAAATAATATTGATTACAAAAACAGATATGGTGGATGAAAAAACTTTGAAAGACCTTGTGAAAAAATATTCTAAAACCCACAAAGTTTTAACTGTTTCAATCCTCGATGATGATTCTTTAAAATCTCTTTCTGATACTTTGGTAAAAATTGTGAAGAAATAAAAACATTTAAGTGTGTTTGTTTTAATACCACAATAACATGACGGTCGTTATGTTATTGTGGTATTATTAATTGATGAGGTTTTCTAAAATAAATAAAGTAATTTTAAATTCTTTATATATTGCAGGGTTTGTTAGTGTTGCGCTGGTAGCACCAAATGCCCTTCAACTTTTTGACCCTAAAAAGCGACCTCGAATGGATAGTATGAGACGAGCGTTCTCACGCTTAAAAAGTTCTGGTTACATAGAAGTTGTAGATCAAAAAGCAAGATTAACACAAAAAGGAAAAATTCTTCTAAACAGATTAACTTATTTGGGTTATGGGGAAACAAAAAAATGGGATAAAAAATGGAGAGTAATAATTTTTGATATTCCAGAAAAGAGAAGGGTAGTAAGAGATCAACTTCGTCAAACTTTAAATACCATAGGTTTTGTTAAGCTTCAAAATAGTGTTTGGGTTTATCCGTATGAGTGCTCAGAATTAATCTCGTTGCTTAAATCAGATTTTAAGATCGGTAAAGACCTCCTTTACCTTACTGTTTTTGAAATTGAAAACGATCAATTTTTGAGAAAATACTACAAGCTAGAAAATAATTAGCTTTGTTGTGATTTTAAGTTTCACACAATAACGATACGACCGTATCGTTATTGTGTAAGGGGGTATTGGGTAGTATTACTGTAATAATGATCAATTAACTAAAGGAGTTTTAGTTGCTTTGAAAAAGGAGGGTGTTCGTGTAATATAGTCTTTATGAAAGAATATGAACTTACTGTTGGTTTGGAGGTACATGCAGAGCTTAAAACACAAACAAAAATGTTTTGTGCTTGTAAGAATGACCCAGACGAAAAAAGTCCAAATGTAAATATTTGTCCTATTTGTATGGGGCACCCCGGAACACTTCCTACTTTAAACAAGGAGGCTATTAAATCTGTAATAAAAGTGGGGCGAGCGATCGGAGGGAAAATTGCTGATTTTACTGAATGGGATAGAAAAAACTATTTTTATCCTGATATTCCAAAAGGCTATCAAATTTCTCAGTACAAGCATCCGCTTGTGGAAGGTGGTGAACTTGCAGGTGTGAAAATTACACGTATTCACTTAGAGGAAGATACTGGTACATCACAACATGATAAAGGGGATTTCTCTCTTTTGAATTATAACCGCGCAGGTGTTCCGCTTATGGAGCTTGTAACAGAGCCTGTGATAAAAAGTGCAAGACAGGCGGGCGAATTTGCAGAAGAGCTTCAACTGCTTTTACGAACACTTGGTGTTGCGGAAGCGAATATGGAAAAAGGTGAAATGAGAGTGGAAGCAAATATTTCTGTTGCCCCAAAAGGAGCTACAAAATTTGGTACGAAAGTTGAGGTTAAAAACTTGAACTCATTTAAAGCAGCAGAGAAATCTATTGAATATGAAATGAAGCGACACATTGAAGCTTATGAAAAAGGGGAAATTATTGTTCAGGAGACTCGAGGTTTTGATGAGAATACTGGAGGAACTTTTTCTCAAAGAAAAAAAGAAGATTCTCATGACTATCGATATTTTCCAGATCCAGATCTTCCAAAACTTTACGTCTCACAAATTCCTGAATTTTCAGAAGAGGCATTGAAAGATGAAATTCCTGAATTGCCGTGGAACAAAAGAGATAGATATTCGAAAGATTTTGGAATTAAGGCAGAGGACATTGAAAGTTATGTTTATGATTTTGCCTTAGGTGAATTTTTTGAAAATGTAATAAAAGATTTTGGGGGTGATAAAAATAAAGTAGTTCTTGCATCAAACTATGTTACA
>CAZTQI010000041.1:0-5793 GCA_964615805.1 uncultured Candidatus Saccharibacteria bacterium
AAAAATACTTGTGGGTACTCTCAGTGATGACAATGCAGAGGATATTGAAACGGCATCAAACAGGTGACGTTTTTAGGGAATAGAAGTATAATACTCATGTATGAACGCAATTAAAATCGCTCCTATATATTTACGTTGGCATTATACAACCGCGATAGCTGATCTACTTAGAATAGACGGAAATATTTTTTGGTTTCTTTGGCATTTCTTTTCTGTACCAGATACTCTTCGAACTTTTTTTGAACCGTGGGAGCGTATGGGAGAAAAATATAAAAAAGGATTTGATGTCCCCGAATTTGCTTCCACATTAGTTGTAAATATATTAATGAGAATTGTGGGCATTATCATGAGAACGATTTTAATGTTTTTTGCTTTCGTTTCATTTGTTTGGGCAATAGTTTTTGCTATTGTTACATTTTTTGTTTGGTTACTTATACCATTTGCATATATTATGCTGGCATTTTATGGCATTAAAGCTCTTCTTAATTAATTATGAAATACAAAGATTTAGAAAAATTTGCTGAAAATTACAAGTCTGCTATTTGGCTTGATGATTTAATGGGTCCAAAGGCAAGAACAATATGGCGACGAATTGGATTGTATTCCTCTTTTGTTTTAGCGTCGGCGATTTTGATAGAGCCCAATTTTGTAAAAGAAAATCTCTTAAAATTTGAGGGAGCTTTTTTCTTATTTTCTCTAGTTGTGATAAAAATGTTTTTGTTAGAAATGTTCTACTATTCACATGTTTTCATGTTGGCTGTGAGCTCAAAAAATACTAAGAGAAAAAATTCATTTTTTCCTGTAACTTATGATGTAGCAAAGATAATGTTTAATACACCTCCAAATGATGTAGTTTCCGGTTTTATAAATTCATCGCTTGGTTCCATTTCACTTCAGAGACTTGATATATCCAAGGAGGATCTTTCAAAATTTTTATCATTAAGAAGGGATAAATTGAATACGAATCTTTTTGACGTTACTTCTTCTAGTGAAATCATAAGATTTTCTGACTATGCAATGTCTGTTTACCGTTCTTCTCCAGAATTTGCAACTTTTCTACTTACTTGTGGTATTACAGAAAAAACATGGATAGGAGTAACAAATTGGATTTCTAGAATGAGATATCGGGAGATGAGAGAAAAACGTTTCTGGAGTAGGGAGGTAATGGGAAGAGTGCCAAGCTTGGGTAAGGATTGGGCATATGGTAAGGCTTGGAATTTAATGAAATATGCGAATTTAATACAGGAGGAATTCTTTTATAGAGAAACAGATGAATCACTTTTTGTTTTTTATAAAAATGAATTTGAGAGTCTTGAAGTCGCTTTAGTAAAAAACACAGGGGCAAATGCAATAATAATTAGTGAGGACCCTAAGAATTCTTCTGAACTTGTAGCAATGCTTGGTATGGCGATCGACAGAGGTTATGCATATTCTGAATTAGAAAAGAAAAGAGTGTTTTACCTAAGGTCTACAAATTTTTTGAGTGGAATAAATGACAAAGAATCATTTGAAAATCTTCTAGTGAAAATTTTGCAAGAGGCTAGAGATGTGGGTAATGTGATTTTAGCAATAGAAAACTTTGCTCTGATTGTTGATTATGCAAATAAATTTGACTCTGATATTATTTCTATTTTTGGTATTTTCTTTAATTCACCCAATCTTCATATTATCGCTCTTTCTGATAAGGATAAATATCATAATTCAATCGAAACAAACCGCTCTCTTGTATCATTTTTTGAAAAAATTGATATTCCTGAAAAAGATAAGGATGCAGTGGCAAGAATCCTTGAGGACGAAGTCCTTTCTTTGGAATCAAAAAATAATGTCTTTGTTACATATCCAGCATTACAGGCGATCGTTCTTGGCACGGAGAGATATTTTTCAGAAGCTTTCCTATATGAAAAAGCACGCGATATTTTAACCGAGATAATTTCGTATATTAAACACACAAAGAAGTACACAATTACAAAAGAAGATGTGCAGAAGTTTTTTTCAGATAAAACTGGTATACCTCAAGGAGAGATAAAGGAAGATGAAAAGGAAAAACTTGTAAACTTGGAAGTAGCTCTCCATAAGCGCATCATTGGTCAAGATGAAGCAATTTCATCAATTGCAAATTCCCTACGTCGTTCTCGTGCAGGAGTTGGAAACACTCGGCGACCAATAGGATCGTTCTTGTTTTTAGGACCTACAGGTGTCGGAAAGACAGAAACAACAAAAGCGCTCGCGCAAACCTTTTTTGGTAGCGAGGATTCAATACTTCGTTTTGATATGTCTGAATATAATACTGACGAGGCCTTGAAAAGGCTTATTGGCTCATTCGAGGAGGGGCGCTCTGGACTTCTTTCAAAAGCCATTCGAGATAAGCCATATTCAATACTCCTTTTGGATGAGTTTGAAAAAACAAATAAAGATGTTCATGACTTATTTTTGCAGATTATTGATGAAGGATTTTTCTCTGATATGGATGGAAATAAAGTGAACGTACGAAATACAATTATTATTGCAACATCAAATGCAGGAAGTGATTTGATTTTTGATTATGTAAAACGTGGAGAAAACATCATCAATAAAAAAGATGAAATAATTAGTAATATTATCTCTCAGGGCATATTCAAGCCAGAGCTGATCAACCGCTTCGATGGAACTATTCTTTTCAACCCTCTCTCGGAAACAGATTTAAAAAAAATAGCCGGATTAATGCTTATAAGGCTTGAAGACAGATTAAAAGAGAAAGGGATTAGAATCTCAATTACAGATAAACTTATTACGTCTGTGGTTAAACAGGGTATGGACCAAACTTTTGGGGCAAGGCCAATGAATAGATATATTCAGGAAAAAATTGAAAGTAAAATTGCAGATAAAATTATCCGCGGTGAAATCAGCGCTGGAGAAATTGTAAGCTTAGATTCAGAAAGTTAATTAAAATGAAGAAAGTATTTATAACAATGTTGTTGGGGCTTCTCGCCATCTCATCGGCACTGTTTTATAAGTATTCATATTTGGAGAGTGGGATTGAGACAAATAAAGTTGTTAAAGAAGAAGTTTTAGCAAAAAATGATGAAAAGAAAGTTGTGACAGAAATTCCAAAATCTATAACATTGGCTTTTGTTGGAGATGTAATGTTAGATCGTGGAATTAGAAATAATGTGGAGGCCAAGTTTGGTGGGGACTATGAGAAAGTTTTTGAATTAATTAAAGAGGGAGTACAGTTGGCTGATATTTCATTATTTAATTTAGAAGGCCCAGTTTCAGATAAGGGATTAAATGTTGGAAGTATATATTCCTTTAGAATGGCAACATCTGCTTTGCCTGCATTGGCAAATGTAGGTTTTGATGTGGCGATGTTTTCAAATAATCATGTTGGGGATTGGGGAAGTGTAGCATTTGAGGATACGATACAGAGAGCTCGTAATGCAAACATCTCTGTGGTTGGTGCGGGATTAAATTATGAAGAAGTATCAGAGCCTTTGCTGATTGAAAAAAACAATATAAAAATTGCATTTTTAGCATTTTCTGATGTAGGGCCCTCTCATATGAAGGCAGGCACATCTACTTCTGGAATAATATTGTTGTCAGATTCAAATTTAGAAAAAATTGTTAGGAATGCCAAATTGAAAGCCGATAAGCTAATAGTTGGAATACATTGGGGTGAGGAATATATAAACACTCCAACTGAAAGACAAAAAGAATTTGGTCACAAAATTATAGATTGGGGCGCATCAGTTTTAGTCGGTCATCATCCTCATGTAATCGAGCCAGCTGAAAAGTATAATGGGGGACTAATTGTATATAGCTTGGGTAATTTTGTATTTGATCAAAATTTTTCAAAAGAAACAATGGAGGGTAATATTTTATATATAACATTCAAGGAAAACGGTGTCGAAGAATATTCTCTACAAAAAATTGAAATCGGTAAGGATTTCCGCCCGTTTTTCGTAGATAATATCTAAGTTGCGTAAATGCTTGACTTATTTATATTTGTGTGATATTCTACTATGGTCTGATTATAGTACACAAACAATTAGCAAACACTCAAATGAGCCCAAAAGAGATTGTTACTGAAGCAGTTAGGCGTGCGCTGAAAATAGCACGTATCGATGGCATCGAAATTGGAAAAATAGTAGCTCACCCTTCTGATCCGTATTCATACGAACTCACTGAGAAGGCTGAAGGGTTGGCGACTCTTGTTGTCGAAGCCGAATCTAGCCCAACAGGTGAAAGGATTGAAAAGAAGTTTCCTCTCGACGAGATTTTTGATGTGAATGTTGTAAAGGACCAAGCTATGCTTATCCGGGATGAAGAAATCGCAGAAGATTTTCCCGGTGCCGTTGTTGTTCGAGTTTGATTATGTAGCCTGCTATCGCAAGATGGCGGGTTTTTTTCATTTAGAACATTTTGAACACTACAACATTTAGAACACCACAGCTTGCTATGTTCTTTGCTAGAACATAGCAAGCTGTGGTAAACTCGCTTTATGGAACTTGGATTTTGGAAAAATATAAAAAAACCATTTTTTGCAATGGCGCCGATGGCAGATGTCACCGACGCTGCTTTTCGACGTATGTTTGTAAAGTATGGGAAGCCTGATGTAACATGGACAGAATTTGTTTCTGCCGATGGGCTTTGCCTTGCTCCTGAGGAAGGAAAAAAAAGATTAATGCGAGCCTTCGACTTTGTGGAGGAAGAACGTCCGATAGTTGCACAAATTTTTGGATCAAATCCTGAATATATAGAAAAGGCCTCTGCCTTAGTTCGTGAACTTGGTTTTGATGGAGTTGATTTAAATATGGGATGCCCCGACAAAGGTGTTGAAAAAGGAAAGGCAGGGGCTGCAATGATAAAAAATCCAGAGCTTGCAAAAGAAATTATTCTTGCTGCAAAACGTGGCGCAAAAGAAATGCCTGTATCTGTGAAAACTAGACTTGGTTACAACAAAGATGAATTAGAAAAATGGTTACCAAAAATTTTAGAAGCAGAGCCTGCACTTGTGACAATTCATGCACGAACAAGAAAAGAAATGTCAGATGTGCCGGCAAGGTGGGAAAGAGTAAAGCGAGCTGTGGAGATACGGGACGAAATTCAAGGTGACTACAAAACAAAAACATTGATTGCGGGTAACGGAGATGTGACTTCTCGTGAAGATGGTCTTTTAAAAATAAAAGAAAGTGGGGCAGATGGAGTGATGGTGGGGCGAGGTATTTTTGGCAATTCGCAATTTTTCTGCGTTAGTCAGTTGGAATTGGGTGGGACCCAATTCCAAGGGCGGAGCACGACGGTGCGAGCCGTGGTCAAGAGATTTTTCAGCAGAAAAATACTCGGGACTAGAGTCAGCGTTAGTCAGCGGTTAGCTATGCTAACAGAGCACACAAAACTTTTTGAAAAACTTTGCGAATATAAAAATTTTGCTGTTATGAAAAAGCATTACAAGGCATATTGCCACGGATTTCTAGGAGCAAAGGAGCTTCGAATAAAACTTATGGAGGCAGAAAGCGGGGAAGAGGTGGAAAAACTCGTGGACGAGTTTTTGACTAATAACTAGTAATTTATAACAAATAACTGAAGGCCGCGACTACGTCGCGGCATTCTTGTTCGCATTTAACTGGTTATATATTATTAGTTATTTGTTATAAGTTAATATGTCCATATTTTAAGCCACTTCTTTAATATTAGAAAAAGAAAATACAAAAATAGTTGACAAAGTACTGGGCTGTGATATAATACTACCTAGTGTGAGTCAGTCTCCTTACCCCCAAATACGAACATCAGGAAAGTTTACTGATAATGATTCGA
>CAZTQI010000042.1:0-5491 GCA_964615805.1 uncultured Candidatus Saccharibacteria bacterium
ACGAATGAAAGTTGGGGAAATATTTGAGGAATTGCTTTATGGAGATCAGCCAGCGGGAAGACCGATAATCGGCCCAAAAGAAAATATAAAAAAGATGACCAGAGATGATTTTGTGAAATATCACAAAGATCATTATGTTGCAAAAGCAACAACGGTAGTTGTGGCAGGAAAAATGAATGAGAAAAAGGTAATTGAACAAATAAAAAAACTTTTTGAAAAAGTTTCAAATGGTAAAAAAGGAAAAATTGAAAAGGTTGTAGAAATACAGAAAGCGCCACAGGCAAAAATCTTTTTTAAAGAAACAGATCAAACACATTTGATTATTGGTTTTAGGGCATTTGATAGGTACGATAAGAGAAATACAGCACTTTCATTATTGTCGACGGTGCTTGGTGGGGGAATGAGTTCCCGATTGTTTCAGAAAATGCGAGAGGAACTTGGTATTTGCTACTATGTTCGTTCGGGAAAAAATTCATATGTAACACATGGAAATTTTGTGATTTCTGCGGGTGTCTCAAATACTCGTGTGAATGAGGCGATAGTGGGTATTTTAGAAGAAGTAAAAAAGATTTCGCTGGAAATTATTCCTGAGATCGAGCTTCGTAAGGCAAAAGATTATTTAACAGGCACAATGTTTCTCGGGCTGGAATCATCAGATTCACTGGCTGATTTTTATGGCTTTCAGGAATTACTACATGATAAAAAAATACAGACACCTGATGATCTTGTAAAAAAGATTGAAAAAATTACAGCGAAGGAAATTCAAAAAGTGGCCAAAGAAATTTTGAAGAATGAAGGGTTGAATCTCGCAATGGTGGGGCCTTTTAAGGACGAGAAGGAATTTGTACGGTTACTGAAGATTTAATAATTTTTAATTTTGTAATTTTTAATTTTTGAAATAATTTCTTAATGTTTTAAAATTGAGTCATTAGGTCATTATTTAAAAATTAAAAATTGGAAATTAAAAATTTTTTGCAGATTTACTCTAAAATCACGAAGGACATCAATTCTGCTAAATGGTGAGACGAGATTACAACCGGCCGTCTTTATGCTACTATTTGATTATGACAACAAACAATATTAGTATTTCGTCTGGAACCATTATCCGCACTATTCTTATAGGCTTTAGTTTTTATTTAATCTATATTTTAAGGGATATTTTGTTGGTAGTACTCACAGCTGTTACCCTAACGGCATCTATTGAGCCTATGAACAAAATCCTTATCAAGCGGAAAATACCAAGAACTCTTTCTGTGATCATTATCTTCCTTGGGCTTGGTCTACTTTTAGCTGCTGGATTTTATTTTTTCCTTCCGACATTTATATCTGATATTTTGGGTGTATTAGACTCTCTTCCTAGGTATTTCGATACTACTAATCTTTTGAGTCCGCTTTCTGATACATCTTTTGGAGCATCACTTCCAAACTTATCTATACAAAATATCGTTGAATCAATGAGTTTAACTCTTTCTAGTGTCACTGGAGGACTATTCACCACTATTTCTGGTTTTTTTGGAGGCATAATAAGCTTTATATTAATTGTTGTTTTAACGTTTTATCTTTCTGTTCAAAATGATGGAGTTGGGAATTTTTTAAGGGTGATAACACCAAATTATTACGAAGATTACATTTTGGATTTATGGCGTCGTGCAGAAAAGAAAATTGGTCTGTGGCTTCAGGGTCAATTGCTTCTTGGTGTTATTATTGGAATTCTCACATATTTAGGCTTGTCAATTTTGGGAGTTAAAAGTGCATTATTTCTAGCGCTGATTGCTATGGTTTTTGAACTTATTCCAATATTCGGAATCGTAATGGCAATTATTCCCGCATTCGCCATTGCACTTTCGGATGGGGGTGTTACCCTAGCGTTTCTCGTGCTTGGACTTTATGTAATTATTCAACAATTTGAAAACCATTTAATCTATCCTCTAGTTGTTAGAAAGATTGTCGGTATTCCACCAATTCTTGTCATCCTCACTTTGATTATCGGATTAAAACTTGCTGGATTTATTGGTGTTATACTTTCTGTTCCGGTTGCAGCAGTTTTGGTTGAGATTCTAAATGATATTGAAAAGAAAAAGGCAAACAGCAAGGTTACAAATTAATTTAAAGGTATATACATGGAATCACAAACTTCTAAAGGTAGTTTTTATATCACAACCACATTACCATATGTAAATGCAGAACCACATCTTGGGCACGCAATGGAATTTATTCGTGCAGATGTTGTTGCTAGACACAAGAAACTACAAGGTTTTGATGTCTTTTTCAACACTGGTACAGACGAGCATGGAATGAAGCTGTATGAAGGTGCAAAGAATGAAGGAAAAACTGAACATGAATATGTAGATTTTTATGCAGGGAAGGTGAAGGAACTTCTGAAACTTTTGGGAGTGAGTGAGGATGTGCATTTTATTCGTACCACAGATCTGCGTCACATAGAAGCCACAAAAGCTTTTTGGAATAAGGTATCAGAAAATGGATATATTTATAAGAAAAATTATAAAGCGAAATATTGTGTGGGTTGTGAAGAAGAAAAAACAGATAGCGACCTTGTGGATGGGAAATGCCCAATTCACTCAAACCGTGAATTAGAGATAATCGAAGAAGAAAATTATTTTTTTAAGTATTCAGCTTTCCAAGAGAAACTTACTAAATTTTATGAAGAGAATCCAACTTTTGTTATTCCAGATTTTCGTTTAAACGAAATGAAAGAGTTTGTAAAAGGTGGACTTCAAGATTTTAGTATTTCTCGACTCAAAACAAAAATGCCTTGGGGAATAGAGGTGCCGGGTGATCCAGATCATATTATGTATGTTTGGTTTGATGCTCTGATAAACTATATTGCAACACTCGGATACCCAAACCTAGATGGAGATTTTAAAAAATATTGGGTAGAAGGGGAGACTGTGCAATATTGTGGAAAGGATAATAATCGATTCCAGTCTTCAATGTGGCAGGCTATGCTTATGTCTGCAGATCTACCAAATTCAAACCATATTATAATCGATGGTTTTATTACAGGTGAGGGAGGAGTGAAGATGAGCAAATCACTTGGTAATGTTTCCAACCCTAAGGATTTGATCGCTGAGTATGGAACAGATGCGTTAAGGTATTTTCTTTTACGTGAAGTGAGTTCATTTGAGGATTCACCATTTACTGTTGAGAGATTTAAAGCTTCATATAATTCTGGGCTAGCAAACGGTCTTGGAAACCTTGTTTCTCGTGTGATGAGAATGGCAACGACAAATGGGGTGGCGCTTGATGATAAAATTGTCGAAGAAATAAAGCAGAGTGATGTGCTAAAAGCTTTCTATGAAAAACAAGAAAAAGGGTGGAATGGTTACAATTTACAGATCGCCACAGATGCAGTCTGGGATTTGATTTCTCATGCGGATAAATATATTCAGGATAATCAACCATTTAAAACTATAAAAATTGATGAAGAAAAAGGTGAAAGGGAATTAGGAGAGCTTCTTGCATACCTTGATATAATCGCAGAAAACCTTTTGCCGATTTTGCCTGATACCGCTTCAAAAATTTCAAACTATGTGAAAACTGGCACAATGCCGGAAGCGCCTCTATTTTTGCGTAAGGATTAGAGATCTTGTTTGTCATTCCTGCGGAGGCAGGAATCCAGTCTCGCATCCGCATTGTCATTATCGTGAATACGATAATCCAGGTTGTATTTATTCATGGATTCCCGCCTCCGCGGGAATGACAGCAATTAATCATTTTTAATTTTACATTTGAAATTATGTACTCATACATAGACATCCACTCTCATCTAAATTTTCCTGATTACGAAAAGGATTTTGATGAAGTAATACAAAGACTAAAAGACACAAACACTGCTACGATAACAGTGGGGACTGATTTGCTGTCTTCGCAAAAGGCTGTTGAAATAGCGGGGAAATATGAAAATATTTATGCGTGTATCGGGCTTCACCCGGCAGATGATACAGGAGAGACTTTTAACGAAGAGGAGTTTGGAAAATTAGCCGAGCAAAGAAAAATTGTGGCCGTGGGGGAGTGCGGATTGGATTACAAAAAATTCAAGATTCAAGATTTAGGATTCAAGAATGAGAAGGAAAGGCAGATTGATATATTTAAAAAACATATCGAATTCGCAACTAAATACGATAAGACATTAATGCTCCATTTACGTTCTGGTGAAAATGCAGATGCATATGACGATGCAATTATTATTCTTGAATCATACATCTTAAATCATAAATCAAAGCTTCGAGGCAACTGCCATTTTTATGCTGGAAGTATAGAGCAGGCCAAGAAGTTTATCGATTTAGGATTCACAATGTCTTTCACTGGAGTTATAACTTTTACAAAAGATTATGATGAAGTGATAAAGTATATTCCACTTGATAAAATTATGTCAGAAACAGACTGCCCATTTGTAACACCTGTACCACATAGAGGAGAGAGGAATGAACCTTCGTATGTAGAGGAAGTTGTGAAAAGGATAGCTGAAATAAAAGGGGAAGATTTTGAAATAGTTAAAAAGGCTTTGAGCGAAAACGCAGTTAAATATTTTAATTTAAAATAAAAACCCATACAGTTATATGGGTTTGGCTTCTTTGAGTAATTTATCGATTTCCTCTTCAGAAACTCCTGCTTGTAAAAGCCTTTCGTAAAGCGCGTTGAGTTTTCCGAGAGAACGTTTTCTTGAATCTGCACGTTCTCCTAACTCATGAACCAGATCGTCGTATTGTTGCTCGACTACAATACGATGGTCTTGATCTCCAGGAAGCCTGTCGCAATTTAGTGGATTGTTTGGGCATAAACTTTGGAGTGGATGAAGGCCAATTGGACCACCTTTCTTTCCACTTTTCGACCAATAGCATCCACAGCCATGTTTACAGTAATGTCTACCTGGCGTTTCAGAGTCGACAAACTCGTGTGGACCATAGATTCGTTTACTTTCGCTAGTTTTTCTCGGCATAGGTTACCTTTCTTTGTTCCGAAATTAGCTTATCATTACACAAAACAAAGTCAACTTCTGTACAGTTAAATATGTATAGAATTTATGTTACTATCAAAAAAGAATTTGTTCTTCTTCCGCTGATTCAATAATGTCGAAAAAAAGTGATGTGTTGGTAAACACCGCTTTGGAATAATACTCAGGACTTCCCCTGTAGTATAAAAGTAAGTCCGAACAATACTGGAAACAGAATTGTCGCAGTCTGAACGCAAAGCGGGAGATGTAAGGTTTTGGCGATGTGCTGAGCAGGATTCTTGCCCCGTGGCCTACAAACTAGGTCACGGGGTACACTGTTTTCACCCCTCGGTATTATATTTCTCCAGCCCTAGACTTTTCTTTTGATTTATAGTAATATCATTCTCGCATCGTTGAGACATTGATTTTCACAAGCGTGTTATCCAGACTGCTATTTAAAACCGAAAATCATTAACACTCGGCAGTTTGCAATCTCAAATGCAAGAAATTGAGCTTATGCAGGTATATGAGCTAGGC
>CAZTQI010000043.1:0-957 GCA_964615805.1 uncultured Candidatus Saccharibacteria bacterium
ATTTACAACATCCATCCCCTTTGTTTTTATCCTTATTTTGCGTATAATACAAATATCTTATGGCACAATTTTACGAGAACTCAATTTTCTGGGTAGAGGTTGAAAAAATAAAACCAAACCCTTATCAGCCCCGCAAGGAATTCGATGAAGCTTCGCTCCGTGATCTTTCAGAGTCTATTCGCATGTATGGAGTTCTCCAGCCTCTTGTTGTTACTCGTGCAGAAATTTTTGATGAAGACGGAAGCATGCATGTTGAATATGAACTTGTCTCTGGAGAGCGACGTTTACGAGCTTCCAAGCTTGCGGGGCTTCGCGAGGTGCCTGCCATTATTCGCACAAATACAGATGATGCTCGTATCAAACTCGAGCTAGCAATCATTGAGAACCTTCAGCGTGAAGATCTCAATGTGGTGGACCGAGCTCGCGCCTTCGATCAGCTTGCAAATCAATTCAATCTTAAACATACACAAATTGCAGAGAAAGTAGGGAAGAGTAGAGAATATGTTTCAAACACTTTGCGAGTACTTTTACTTCCTGATGATATTTTAGATGCAGTAACAGCAGGAAGAATTTCAGAAGGTCATACAAGGCCACTTCTTATGCTTAAGGAACGCCCAGAAGAGCAGAATACACTTTTCAAAGAGATAATGTTTAAAAAGTTTTCTGTTCGTGAGACAGAGCGTATGGCCCGAAGAATTGCGTTTGATAAAATTCGCAGACTTGAAAAAATGCACGACCCAGAACTTTTTGAACTCGAGGAAAAATTTACAGAGTCTTTAGGTACCAGGGTTCATATTGAAAAAAGAGATGTTGGTGGAAAAATTGTGATTGATTTCTTTTCTCCGCAAGATCTTGAAAGTATTTTAAATTTGATCGAAAAAAATAAAATTGATATTGGGGGTGGGGCTATTACTGAAATTGATAGAGCACTTGAAAAAGGTGGTGTGGATATAAACG
>CAZTQI010000043.1:967-4238 GCA_964615805.1 uncultured Candidatus Saccharibacteria bacterium
AATTGATGATAGCTCTAAAGCTGATGAACAAGAAGATGATGATATGTATTCGATAAAGAATTTTTCTCTTTAGTGAAAAGTAGATTTAGGATTTAGGATTTATGATTCAAGAATCAGAAAAGACCGCGACTACGTCGCGGTCTTTTGTATTTATACACTTTTAACTTTATACTTTCTACTTTTAACTACTTGATGCGGGGATTTATCTTCATCCTCGGATTCTTCCCAAGTGCATCTTTAATGTGCCTTTTTGCCATTGATGTTTTTGCAATATCAATCCATTTAGCAGACGGTTTAGCATTTTTGTTTGTTTGAACATCCACAATGTCTCCATTTTTGAGTTTTTTATCAAGGGACACCATTTTCCCTCCAATTTTTGCAGAGGCAAGGTGGTCGCCGACATCAGAGTGAATTGCATAAGCAAAGTCTATTGGGGTTGAGTCAATAGGTAAGTCGACCACATCTCCTTTTGGTGTAAATACGAAAAGTCGTCTTTGAAAAAAGTCGGCACTCATATTTTGAGCAAACTCATCTGTCTGCGCTCCTGTTTGTAGCTCGGCCATGTCACGGATCCAATCTGGAATTTCTTTTGCTTGAATTACATTATCTTTATCCTCTTCGAGTTTAGACATAGCAGGTAAAAGGCTTTTTATCCAGAGTAGGTTTTTGTTTTCCTCCACATTATTTTTTGCATCTTTATATATTGCATGCGAAGCAATACCGTATTCTGATTCCCGATGCATCTCTGGTGTTCGTATTTGTATTTCAACAATTGCACCATCACCAGTAAAAATAGTCGTGTGCAAACTTTTATATCCGTTTGGTTTTGGAAATGCGATATAGTCCTTGATTCGGCCAGGGAGAGGGCGCCATGTGCCATGAATAATCCCCAAGGCTTTGTAGCAGTCGCTAATTGTTGGGACATACACACGCATCGCAAGTGTGTCATAAACATTTTCTGGGTCATAGTCTTTGCGCTCCAGTTTTCTATAAAAGCTATGCAGATGTTTTATTCTATAATCTGTCTTTGCGGTTGTGAAGCCTTCCATGAAAAGTGCTTTTTGCACAGATTTTCTAAATTTTTCAAGTTTTTCTAGAGCCTCTTTGTTTTTTTCTTTAACAAGCTTAAATGCTTTTTCATAATGTTCTGGCTCAATATATTTGAATGCTAAGTCTTCTAGTTCTCGAGAAATTTTTCGAATACCGAGTCTGTATGCAAGCTGGGCATAAATCTTCATTGTTTCATTCGCGATACGAAGCTGTTTGTGTTTGGGGACATACTCGAGTGTTCGCATATTGTGTAGCCTGTCACAGAGCTTGATAATAAGTACGCGAATATCTTGCGACATGGCAACAAAAAGTTTTCGAAGAGATTCGATATATCTGTCACGGCCGTTGTAACGAAGTTTTCCAAGCTTGGTAACTCCTTCAATTAAAAACAAAATTTCTTTTCCAAACTCCTTTTGAATCTCAACCTCTGTTATATTTGTATCTTCGATTACATCATGAAGAAGACCTGCTGAAATTGTGGAGGGTCCAGCCTGAAGCTCCGCAAGGATCTTTGCTGTTTCGAATACGTGATTAAAATATGGTTCTCCCGAATATCTCACATAACCCTCGTGAGCTTTTTTTGCAAACTCATATGCACGAGTAATAAGCTCAATGTCTTTTTCTGAGGCATTATTAAGGAGTTTAATAATATCTTTTATGTTTGGTTCAGTAACTTTTGAATTAGTGTTAGGCATAAGTTAAGTTTATAGGAAGAAGGGGAGGGATGCAATGGATTTGACAAAAGGCTAGGATATGCTATAATATAAAAGTAACTGTTCAACCCTTCAAATATCTTTAATTTCGAGTGAAATCAATGATTTTTGAAACAAAGAAGTAAATATGATGAAGAAATTGAATACCGCGCTTGTTCTTCTGTTTTTGGTGGCCGTCTCGTATGTTGCTGGTATTGTGTGTCCTGTGGGTTCATTGGGCACCAACAAGAATCCTACTGGACTCCCAAAAGTGGAAATCCCGCCTGTGGGCTCCGTGCTCCGGGTCGAATATGTTGATCCAGATGGGAACTTCGTCGCAAAGTACGCCGGCGCCAGGCTGTACTACAAGCCTGTCGTGACAACAAGTAAGATCAAGATCATTATTGAAGCCGGCAAAGCCTACGAAGTGGTCGATCAAAAGACTATCATCGCTGGTGGGCACCAGAAAGTGCTCGTCCCGATCAATTGATAGGTCAATCATTCAAAAGGTCGCATCCATTCGTGGATTGCGGCCTTTTTTCTATCCATAATATAAAAGTGATACACTTCTCACGGTCGTGAGAAGTGTATCACTTTTATATTTGTATCTACTTTATAAACTTTACAAACTTGATAACTTTCAACTTTTAAACTTATTTCTTCTTCTGAAATCCTCTAGGTTTCTTCTCGATCGCTAGAAGCTCAAGTGCTCGAGGAAGTTCGATTGTGTAAACATCATCAGGTGATTTTATTGAACGAAAATTTCCATCGTGAGAAACATACGGACCAAAGCGTCCATTATTTGCGTTTACAACTTTTCCTGTCTCTGGATGTACCCCGAGTGTTCGAGGAACAGAAAGATATAAGACGGCGTCTGCTACGGTCACAGAAGATAAATCTTTTCCTTTCGGGATACTTCCCATCTTGGGTTTGACTGGTTTGGGAATTTTTTCTTCAGGTACCTTTTTTCCCTTTCTCTTTTGTTTTGAATTTTTGTTTGATTCTTCAGGCAGTTCCTCTGGGACTTGGATCCCCGGAGTACCGAGGACGACAGAAATCATATTCGCTTTGCTCGTTGATTTCTTGTCGCTTTTAACTTGCTCTCCGAGCTGTACATACGGTCCATATTTTCCTACTTTCACATAAATATTTTCACCAGTCTTTGGGTGCTGACCTATAGGTTCATCTTTTTTAATCTCTGTGCCATCCATCATAAGAGCTCCATCACATTCTGGGTAAGTTCCACAAGAAAGGAATTTTCCTCCGCGACCAAGTTTTATTATCATTGGTTTTCCACATTTTGGACATTCTAGACCTGGGTCTGCGTCTCCAAGTGTTGTTACTTTATCAGATTTTTCTTGCTCCTTAATGTCCTTCAAAAATGGTCCGTAGAAATCCTTCAAAACTTTTATATATGAAAGTTTTCCAAGCGCAATTTCATCGAGCTCGTCCTCCATTTCTGCTGTAAATTCATCACTAATATATTTTGCAAAGCTTTGTTCTACATATGTGCTCACAACCTCTCCTGT
>CAZTQI010000043.1:4248-5439 GCA_964615805.1 uncultured Candidatus Saccharibacteria bacterium
TGTGTCTGTTGGTTTAAGTGCACTTCCAAGTTTTTCAACATACTCTCTGTCGAGAATTGTTTTGATTGTGCTTGCATAGGTTGAAGGTCGGCCAATTCCTCTTTTTTCAAGTTCTTTAACAAGCCCTGCTTCACTGTAGCGTGGAGGTGGTTGAGTTTGTTTCCCTTCTGCATTTATAGTAAGCAAATCGAGTTCCTCTCCTATTAGTACTTTTGGAAGTTCGATGTCATCACCCTTTGCCTGTGGGTCAGCGATAAGCCAGCCAGGGAAAAGTGTCCTTGAGCCTCCAACTGAAAATGGGGGAATTGTTGCACCGTGAATATTTGCCACAATCTTTGTGCGCAAAATATCTGCATCAGACATTTGTGATGCAAGGGTTCTCTGCCAGATCAATTTGTACAGTTTCTTTTCATCATCATTATTTCCTGCACTTTCTTTTTCAATATGTGTTGGACGCACAGCTTCGTGAGCCTCCTGTGCATTTTTGCTTTTTGTTGAAAATGTGCGAGCTTCTAGATTTTCTTTACCATAATTTTTTACAATAAATTCTGAAATATGCTCAACCGATTTTACGCTTAATGTCACACTGTCGGTACGCATATATGTAATATGCCCTGCTTCATAAAGTTTCTGGGCAAGACCCATTGTACGAGATGGTGTGAAGCCGAGTCGAGAACTCGCGGCTTGCTGGAGTGTGGAAGTTGTGAAAGGTGGTTTTGGTGCGCGCTTAACTTTTGTTTCTTTAATATCAACAACCTTCCATTTATTTTTTTCAGCTTCTGCTAATATACGATCAACTTCTTTTTTATCACGAGGTTCTTCCTCGCAAGTAAGTGTAATATTTACTTTTTTTGCTGTTTTAAATTCTCCAGATATTGCCCAGTAGTCTTCTGGGTTGAATGCTTGGATCTCTCTTTCTCTTTCAACAATGATTCGAAGTGCGGGGGATTGAACTCGCCCAGCAGAAAGACCGTATCGGACTTTTTTCCAAATTAGTCCTGAGAGGTCATAGCCGAAAAGTCGATCGAGAACTCGGCGAGCTTCTTGTGCTTCTTTCAAATTCATATCAATCTCACGAGGATGTTGTAAAGCTTCGAGAATAGCTTCTTTTGTAATCTCATGGTATGTAACTCTCTGAATTTTTCCTTTTAACTTTCTACTTTTAACTTTCAACTTCGCCAAATCATTTTC
>CAZTQI010000044.1:0-5375 GCA_964615805.1 uncultured Candidatus Saccharibacteria bacterium
TAGGCGAATCTGGGAGTATTTGCGACTGCAAATAATTTATTCCTGACCGAATCTGGAAGAGTTGCCTTTCTCCCCAAAACATCTATAATAATCACAATATTATGTCGCACGAACTCCCATATACAAAGTCACCTTATTTTCATGTAGGTAGAGCATCAGACCTCGAAAAGAGGGGTGATAGATACTTATATCGTTTTCTTGAAATGGTGCCCGGACTTCTTTCTTGGGGTACTATTTTTGGTGCTGTTATTCTTTCCTTCTTTGCGCCAATGTGGGCAGCAATCTTTATTATCGTATTCGACTTGTACTGGCTCCTAAAAACTGTATTTCTTTCTGTGTATTTATATCACAATTGGAAAAGAACTCGTCACAATATGAATTTGGACTGGCATAAGATGCTTGCAAATTTAAAGCACGAAGAAATATATCATATGGTGATATTGCCATTTTATAGTGAGTCATACGAGGTGGTCTCAAAAACTATTGAGGCACTTTTGCATATTGATTATGATTTATCGAAAATGATTATTGTTCTTGCTGGCGAAGGAAAAAATGCTGTGCATGCAAACACAATAGTGGAACAAGCGAAAAAGGATTACGGAGATAAATTCGGTTTCTTTTTTGTATCGATGCATCCAGGAGGTTTACCTGGAGAAATGCCAGGCAAGGGTTCAAACATTGCCTACGCAGCAGAGCAGGCTCGCATTCAGCTTCTAGATCCAAACAATATTGATTACAAAAAAGTTTTGGTTTCCGCATTTGATATCGACACTGTTGTATATCCAAAATATTTCTTATGTTTAACTTGGTATTTCCTAACAGCGGAAAAACCATATCAATCTTCGTTTCAGCCGATTCCACTTTACAACAACAACCTTTGGGATTCCCCAGCTCTTTCTCGAGTGGTGGCTGGTTCTGGTACTTTTTGGCAAATGGCTCAACAGGAGCGACCAGAAAAACTTGTAACATTTTCTTCGCACTCAATAAGCTTCTACACATTACATAGAGTGGGTTACTGGCAAAAAAATATGGTGTCTGAAGATTCAAGAATTTATTGGAATGCTTTTATGGCACACAATGGCGGATATTATGTAATACCAATTGCTTACCCGGTTTCAATGGACGCAGCACTTGCTCCAACTTTTCCTCAAACATTAATAAATATTTATAAACAACAAAGAAGATGGGCTTGGGGTTCCGAAAATGTTCCTTATATTCTTTTTAACTTTATTAAAAACAAAAATATATCACTCAAGCAAAGAATTAAGATTACCTTTGTTCAGCTCGAAGGATATTGGTCTCTTGCAACAAACCCAATTTTAATTTTGATGCTCGGATGGCTTCCTCTTATTTTAGGTGGAAGAGATTTCAATCAGACGGTGCTTTCATATAACCTTCCTTATATCACAAGAAACTTAATGATTTTGGCGATGGCAGGGCTCATGTTCTCAGCTCTAGTTTTTTGGACATTTTTGCCTGATATGCCAAAAGGCTCTAAAAAACGACATAAAATATTTATGTTACTTCAATGGATTTTTGTTCCAGTAACTATTTTTATTTTTGGCGCAATTCCAGGACTCGACGCTCAAACTAGACTAATGTTTGGTAAATATATGGGCTTTTGGGTTACACCGAAGCATAGAGGTGAATCTGTAAAATAAGTTTATTTTACAGAAATTCGAAGCGCGAAATTCGAAATCCGAAACAAATCTTAAATCAAAAATTCAAAATATTAAACAAATGCCTTGGATTATTGTTTTGAATTAACATTTTGAATTTAGTGCTTGTTTCGAATTTCGTGCTTCGAATTTCGGATTTTACCGACTGGATTCCCGCCTTCGCGGGAATGACAGGCGGGCGTTGCTATGCTAATATGGTACTAATATGACCCCAAAGTCACCACGCACACGTTTTGTATATTTTATTACATTTACGCTTATTTTTTTTGCAGTTGCTCCATTTATTCTACTTTATTCTTTTGGTTACAATTGGACACAAAACCTATCACTCCTTAAAACTGGTGGAATATATGTATACTCAAGTGAGACAGGTGCACAACTTTATGTAAATGACAAACTCGATGATTCAACAAGTATTTTTCAACACGGACTTTTGGTAAAGGATCTTCGCCCAAGCACTTACTCAATTAAAGTTGCCAAGGACGGCTACATTGATTGGAAGAAATACATCGATGTGAAAGGGGAGAGGGTTGCCGAAGCGTATCCATTTTTAATTCCAAAAAAGGTTACATCAACACCTATACCAGCCCTGATACCAAAATCAAGTACCGCTTCAAGTACTCTTGTTTCAAATTCAGAGTATAAAGATTTGATTTCTCTTTTTGCAACATCTTCAAAAATATCTGTGGTAAAAAAGATAACCACAGCATCTACAACTATTTCTATGCAACCAAAAGCCACTACTACATATCCAAGTGTTGAAAATAAGAAACTCGTAATTGAGAAAATAGAAAATAATTTAAGGGCCACATGGACAGGGTCTTCTTCAGACACACCTTTTTATTTTTGTCTAGGAAATAAAAATGAAGATGAATGTGTTAAAAATTTTGTTGTTTATTCTGCATCAAATATTGGTACCTTTGATTTTTACCCAAGTAGAAATGATTTAGTGATTGCTGTTGTTGGACCTAAGATTGTAGTTGTGGAATTGGATAAAAGATTACCTCAGAATATTGTTGAATTGTATCAATCGACAAGTCAGGAAATTTTAGATTTTAGAGTTGTTGATAATGAAACTATTGTAATAAAAGAAGGAAAGAAACTTACAAAACTAAGTTTGATCTATGCAAAACAATAATCAAGAACAAGGACATATTCACCCGATGTCACAAATGATACGTGATATATATGAGATATTTAAAACTATCGGTTACGATATTGCTTTTGGTCCAGAATTAGAAACAGAATATTACAATTTTGATGCTTTGAATGTTCCAGCAGATCATTCCTCGCGTGATATGCAAGATACTTTTTGGTTAAAGCAAGATTCAAAAAGTACAACTCCTGATAAATTACTTATGCGCACACACACAAGTCCTGTGCAGATAAGGTATATGGAAAACAATAAACCACCACTCAAGGTTATTATGCCAGGGCGAGTATTTCGAAATGAGGCCACGGATGCAACTCATGAAGCAAACTTTTTTCAACTAGAAGGCCTATGTGTAGGATCTGATATTACAATGAAAGATTTGAAGGGTATGCTGGAATACTTTTTTGAAAAGTTTTTTGGTGAGGAAGTTCAGGTTCGTTTTAGACCAAGCTTTTTTCCTTTTGTGGAGCCTGGAGTGGAAGTGGACGTATTTACAAAAGGAAAGTGGATGGAGGTAATGGGAGCTGGAATGGTTCATCCAAAAGTTCTCTCAGGTGTAGGAATTGATCCTGAAGAATTTCGCGGATTCGCTTTTGGTCTTGGTCTTGATCGATTCGCGATGATTAAATATGGTATTCCTGATGTTCGTATGCTTTATCAGCCGGACTTACGTATTTTCAACCAGTTTTAGTCCTCCCGCATTGTCATCCTCGCGAATGCGGGGATCCAGGTTTTGATTTTTTCAGACTGGATTCCCGCTTTCGCGGGAATGACATAATTAAGTGAAATTATTTAAAAATTACAAAATTAAAAATTATGATTGTCAGCAGAAATTGGCTACAAGATTTCATAGAAGAAAAATTACCCGAGACAGATAAACTCGTTGATGGAATTATTATGCACGCTTTTGAAATTGAAAGTTTTGAAAAAGTTGGTGATGATGAAGTTTTTGATATTAAAATATTGCCGGACAGAAATCACTACGCACTTTCTCACAGAGGTATTGCAAAAGAAATTTGTGCGATATTTGGTTTGACGTTTAAGGATATAGTTCCAAAGAAAGAATTTCTATCATCAAGGTCAGACCTTGATATTAAAATTGAAGATGAAAAATTGTGTCGAAGATATATTGGCGCCCATATTATAAACATTAAAATTGGCGAATCACCAAAATGGTTAAAAGAAAGGCTTGAAGCCATTGGTCAAAAATCTATTAACAATATTGTAGATATTACAAACTATGTCATGTACGGCCTCGGGCAGCCACTTCACGCTTTTGATGCAGATAAGCTCGTAGGTGGTATTACAGCCCGTGCTGGCAAGGAAGGAGAGGTTTTGAGCCTTCTGGATGCTACAGGGGTGGAAGATAAGAAAGGGCGTGTCATTGAGCTTGGAAAGGGTGAGTGTGTTATTGCAGACGAATCAGGCCCGTTAGTGCTAGCTGGTATAAAAGGTGGAGTAAAAACAGCGATAAGCAATGAGACAAAAAATATAATTGTCGAAGCAGCGAATTTTGATCCAGCTATCACTCGAAAATTTTCAAGTCTTTACAATTTGAGAAATGAAAGCTCAAAGCGTTTTGAAAACGAAATAACTCCAGATTATGCAATGGGTGGAATGCAAATGTGTATTGATTTGATTCTACAAATTGCTGGTGGTGAACTTCTTGGTGTGAAAGATGTGTATCCAAATGTATTTCCAGATTTTAAGGTTGGTGTTAGAGCAAATGAAATTGAGAGATTGCTTGGTGTTGAGATTTCTGATTCCGATATAAAAAATATTTTGAATAGATTTAATTTTCAGTTTGAGATTATTAATGGTGTTTATACAGTTCTTGTTCCTTCCGATCGATTTGATATACGAATAAAAGAAGATCTCATTGAAGAAATAGGGAGGATATATGGCTACGAACACATTAAAGCGAAGCGACCGGAAGTTGTGAGTGAACAAGGTAAGAATAAAAGGTTGATTGTAGAGACTATAATTCGTGAATATCTTGTGGCTTCAGGTTTTTCTGAACTACTCACATACACTTTTCAATCGAAGGGTGATCTAGAAGTTTTGAATGCACTAGCAAATGATAAGTCATTTTTACGAAATACTCTTATAAACCAACTTGGAGATGCTTTGGTTCAAAACCTACGATATGTTGATTTACTTGGACTTTCAAAAATAAAAATATTTGAGATGGGTGCCACCTTCACAAAAGACGGCGAAGGTTTAAGGCTGGGAATCGCGGTTGGGTATGCAAAGAAAATAAAGGGCGAAACTCCAGAGGGAGATATGCAAAAAGTATTTGAAGAAATTTGTGAAAAATTAAAGATTAATTCCGCCTCTTTCCCTCTACGTACTACTGACTACCCACTACAAACTGTTAACGAAGTTGATCTTGGAAAAATGATTGAGCTTGCAAGTGATGATTTGGCTATGCCTGATTTTATTAATCGTAAAATTATTAAATATTCTCCAATATCTGCGTATCCATTTTCAGTACGAGATATTGCAGTTTGGACAGAAGGGGAAGGTAATGAGGCTGAGATAGA
>CAZTQI010000045.1:0-4870 GCA_964615805.1 uncultured Candidatus Saccharibacteria bacterium
TATGTTTTGTGGGTACGTCTTACTCCAGGAGCTGTTTCCGCATTGAATCATTCTGCATTCTTTTACTACGAAGATCGTTTTTTTGCAACTCATCTTTTATATCCAACATGGCGCAATGGAACTACAAACGGAATGCCTACTTTTGTTTATGATATGTGGTTAGCGCATCGTGGCGGAATAACCCAACCAACAAACGCAACCCTTTCTATCTATAAATCAGGAAATGGTTCTGGAACAGTTACTTCATCTCCTTCCGGAATCGATTGTGGAGGAACTTGTTCAAAGACGTATACAATAGCAGATAATACATCAGTCACCCTCACAGCAAACCCAACATCACCCGCAGTTTTCACAGGATGGAGTGGAGGAGGTTGCACAGGAACAGGAACATGCACAGTTACAATGAATGCAAGTAAAAGTGTGACAGCAACATTTACAGCTCCACCAGCTATTGTGTTGTCGATAGGAGATCTAGTTAAGGTTAAAAAGAATGATGGAGCACCTGTGCGTTCAACACCTCTTAAGCCAGCAGATGATTTAAATAAGCTAGGTATTCAAGTCAAAAATACAACAGGGACAGTTAAAACTGGTTCCACATACAATAATCCAACCGAAACAAATGATTCTAATGGATTTATCAGATGGTGGTACATAGACTTCGATAATTCAGATGTAGATGGCTGGTCTGGAGAAGACAACTTTGAGGTAATATCAGCAGGAACCACCCACACCCTTAACACACACAAAACAGGATTGGGTTCAGGAACAATTAGCGGTACAGGTGTTAGTGGCCCATCAGTAGATTTTCCTCAAGGAACCGTAGTTACATTAACTGCAAGCCCAAATGCAACCTCAACATTTGAAGGATGGAGTGGAGAAGGATGTTCTGGTACAAACTCATGTACTGTTACAATGGACGGAACCAAAAATGTATATGCTGATTTCGCTAAAAAGACAACAACAACCTACCCAAAACCAACAAACCTAAGAGTAACAAGTCAGACGAAAATAAATAACACAAAAGGAAGTGTTACACTAGAGTGGGATGATATGGGAGTTAGTAACTACTTAATACGACTTAAGGATAATGATGATGCTTCTAAAAACACAGATACTTACGATACCGTATATTCATCAGATACATACACTCAATACACATACACAAACAACAACGTCACCCCAGGTAACAGCTACGACTTCTGGGTACATACAGGAGTTGGGGATCCTGTATGGAATGTTTCGCCTGATAATAGAATAAACTTCATAGCAACAACTGGTTCATCGACTGATGACTCCGACGGAGACGAAGTATTTGGTAATAACGACAAATGTCCATTCACCAAATCTGGCCTAAAACTATCTAACGGTGGAGTAAACAAAAAAGGATGTCCTCTGCCAAAAACTACAAAATTTGACCTAAAATCAGATATGTCAGACATGGATCTAACAAGTGTTCAAAACTTCTTTTTGGGTAAAACAGGAGTAGGAAAGATAGAATGGGGAAATTCAATACTTGATCTTGAAGAGACAGAGGGAAACAAAAAGAAAGGTATGGATCTAGATAATATTGTGACAATCTCAGCAAGTACCATATCAGTTAAATCAAATCTAGCTTCAACATTAAACAAACCAGCCACAATCACAATCAACGGTCTTACATTCTCTAAACCCCCTAAAATCAAGAGAGACGGAGCTGTATGTAATGCACCAGACTGTGTAGTAACAAAATACATAGGAGACCTTGTGTTTACAGTTCCACACTTCTCCGACTATACATTTGAAGAAGACACAAGTACCACAACCCCACCTGTAATTACTCCACCCACAGTAACCCCACCACCAACATACAACAGAGGAGGTGGTGGAGGTGGTGCACCATCAGTTAAACCAGCAGTCCCAACAACCCCAGAAGCAATAGCTAAACTAAGAGCTGAACTAATCAAACAACTAATCTCTCTAATGCAACAGCTACTACAACAATTGATCGCGGAGTTGGCGGCTATCAAGTAATGATATGAGATAGGTAAGGTGGTAGAAAGCAGAATACTGATTACAAGATAGGAGGCAAAATCTCAGTCATCAACAGAGCCATATTTTGGCTAATAGTACAATAATGCTTGCATTTAGCCAAATAGTATGTTATACTTGTAAGGTGGGTTAATTAATAAATTACATACTATAACAATGAAAAATTATTTAGCAGGAGTAGTGATTGTGATTGCCTCGGTATTTGTTCCAGCTTTTACTCATGCTGCAACAGTTTCCGAGCTTCAAACTAGAATAAATGACGTCTCAAATATAATTGCACAGCTAGAAGTGTTACTTGCCGAGACAAATAGCAATACTTCAATCGTTGAGCCGATACATGTTTCTTGCTCTGATGATCTAAAAATCTATTTTCAGAATGCAGGAATAAACATCTGTAACATATAACTGATTTAAGCTAATCAATAAATATTTTCTAAATGATATAAGAGAAAGAAAACCCTAATTTTAATTGGGGTTTTCTTTTGCATCTTTAATTGAGGGGTGTATAATTATTCTAGTTAATAATTATTCTAAATTTAAAAAAATGAAAAGATTTTTTATAGGTGCTGTTCTGGTTTTGATGTTAGCTTTTGCAGGAGTTTCTGTAAGTGCTCAAAGTGCACCTTCTGGTGGAGGAGGGGGAGGAGGCTCAATATCTATTGCTTCAATGAATATTGCGCAGCTTCAAGCTTTACTACAACAGCTTATTGCTCAGCTTAATGTTTTGATTGCTGCTCAGCAAAATAATTCAGGTTTGACCTTAACAGCGACAAGAGATCCGTATGGAGAAGTTAATATTAAAGCTGTTGTTGATCCGAAGAAATTAAATCCAGTATCTGTTAAACTTCTTACTAATTGTCCACCTAGTGTTTATGCGTATTGGGGAGAAAGTGGAAAAGATCTTTGCAACAATGCCGTAGAAATGGATTTTGCTGGAATTGTTACATACAAGAAGGTTCTTAAATTTAACAACTACAGCGGTTCTGATCAGACGGTGAATTTTAAGGTAGTGGTTAGTGGAAAACCTGCGGGAGCTGAAGCCTCAACCTCTGTTTTAATTCCAAGCAATACAGTAAATCAAGCAGTTCAACCTATAATAATCAAAAATGTTCAGTATTCACCGGCTTCCCCTAAAGTATATGATCAGATAACTACTTCTGTCACAATTTTAAATGATAGCTCTAAGAATTATGACAAACCTTTCAAAGTGGTTGTTCAGGGTACAGCAGTTATTGTCCCTTCATTAGGTGCTGGAGTTCAAAAAGTTGTTACTGTACCAAATGCGTTTACATTTTCTTTTCCTGGCACGCAAACGTTGAACACTGTAATCGTTTATCCTTTGGATACAGATCCAGGTAGTGGAATGTCGGGTAATGTGTTCACAAATACACTTACATTTGCTTCAGGAACAACCCAACCTTCAATCACTGTTCTTTCACCAAATGGAGGAGAGACACTTGGTGCGGGTAAAACATTTTTGGCGAAATGGACATCTAGCAATTTAGGAAATCTGACTATAAGTATCGATTTGATTAGCAAAGCTGGTTATCCCGTTCGGTTGGCTTCTAGCATTACAAACACTGGCTCATATCAAATTCAACTACCACCAGATTTGAAAGATGGATACTACAAGTTACAAGTATCTACAAACGATAAAGGGCCCTCAGCTTCGGATGATAGTGATGAATATTTCATGACAGTAAATGGGCCTTCAACACCTTCTTCAATCACAGTTGTTTCACCAAACGGGGGAGAGACATTACTTATGGGTCAAAAATATAAGATAGATTGGGAATCAAAAGGTTTGGGTCTGTTTGATATTGTTCTCGATGCTCGGTGGGAAAGAGGTGGTCCTGATATTGTAATTGCTAAGGGTGTAAGAGAACATAGTTTTATTTGGACTGTCCCTAGCAACCTCATTTCTTCAGATGTTCCCTACCCAACTGGACAGACTTCAGAACAATATAAAATACTGGTAGTTGATGGAAATGGAACAAAAGAATTAATAGGAGATTATAGTGATAATTACTTTACAATCACTTCTCCTGTAACTCCACCAACAAAGCCTTCAATATATATTTCAAGCCCAACAGGAGCAGAAACTTGGAAAGTTGGAGAAACTCATCGAATCGCTTGGAAAGCCTCAAGTGTTGATACTGTTGATCTTTCAATATACTCTGATCCCTCAGTCCCCGGTGCTGGAAATACAAGCTCAATTGCTAACGGTGTATCAGCAAGTAAAGGATATTTTGACTGGACAATACCACAAACTATTCCACAAGGCAAAACATATAGAATTAGAATTAATGACCCAAGTAAACCTTATGGTGAAGTTACTAAAGATAGTGAAAGAATTGCAATTAATTCATTTACACCAGAAATACCTCCAATAACTATTCCAGAAGTAATAACTCCTGTGGCAACTTCTATAAGTCCGGCTTCTGGCCCTGCTGGAACAAAAGTAACTATTAACGGCTCTGGTTTTACAGCAACAGGAAATACTATTGTGCTAAGTGGTATTGCAGACTGGGTTAAAAATATTTCAAGCACTAATGGAACGTCTGTAACATTCACAATTCCAAAATATTACCCAAACAGTACTTCAGGTGGAGTCTCAATTCAGGGTAGTTTAGTTAAAATCGGTGACACACTAACTTTGTCTGTAAAAAATGCAAATGGTGTGACCGCAAAGAAAATATTTAGGGTGCAGACTACAGTTGCAGAAGAAGATAAGCTAACCTCTATAGCTAATGTCTTAGAGGCAATTAAGGAGATGTTGCGTAACATATAATACGTAACACGTAACACGTAACACATAACACATAACACATAACACATAACA
>CAZTQI010000045.1:4880-5128 GCA_964615805.1 uncultured Candidatus Saccharibacteria bacterium
TGTGCCTCCTTATGCTCCATGTTAGGACGGTTCCCGCCCTAACTGTTGACATTATCTCATTTTTTGATAATATACTCGGCACTGCTCATATTGAGCAAAATCCAAAAAAATGACACGATCACTCAAAAAAGGACCATATGTTGACGAACGATTATTAAAGAAAATCGCCGGCAAAAAGCCACTGGAAACAGGGGTTATTAAAACTTGGTCAAGAGCATGTCAAATATCTCCAGAAATGATAGGTTTTG
>CAZTQI010000046.1:0-4851 GCA_964615805.1 uncultured Candidatus Saccharibacteria bacterium
AAGATTTGATATTCCCCCACCACACCAATGAAATTGCTCAGTCTGAAGCTGTAACACATAAGCATTTTGTAAATTATTGGCTACACGGTGCTTTTATGAATGTCTCTGGAGAAAAAATGGCAAAATCAAAAGGAAACTTTATTACACTTGAGACAATTGCTGATGAAGGTTTCTCCCCTCTCGATTTTAGATATTTGATGCTCACAGCCCACTACAGAACAAAATTAGATTTTTCTAAAGAATCTCTTTCATCGTGTTCTCAGGCTAGAAAAAAAATGGTTCGTACACTTTCAGAACTTCCAGATTTTGGAAGTGTTCAGAAAGATTTAGTAAGTGTGTTTACTGAAGTGATTAATGATGATTTTAATATTCCAGAAGGCCTTGCCTTAGCTTGGAAAGTGTTGAAGGATGATGATATATCTCCTGCTGATAAAAAAGCGACGATCTTGGAATTTGATAAGGTCTTCGGCTTGAAGCTTGATGAGGTGGAAAAAGTTGAAATTCCTCAGAAGGTTTTTGACCTTGTGGATGCCCGTGAGGTTGCGAGAGTTGAAAAGGATTGGGAGGAGGCGGACCGGTATCGAGACGAGATACAACAACTTGGGTTTACTGTCAAAGATACAGCAAAGGGACCGCAGATTTTACCTCTTTAGGCTATGCACATGTTGTTCACAATATATCCCCCATTTTTACTTTGGAGGGTATTTTTGTGTGTGATACAATGCTTTAGCAGGTCAAAAGTTAAAACTTAAAAGTCAAAATTGAAAGTCAAAATTTAAAAGTTGGGTTACGAAGTTAGTATTTAAGTTTTGAGTTTTTACTTTAAATTTTGAGTTTTGACCTTTGCCTTTTGACTTATAATATAACGATATTATCAAAAAGAACACTAAATTAATATAAAAATAATTACTGAAATGAAGAAGTACAACACCTTAAAAATCCCTCCTCATAGTGATGAAGCCGAGATGGCACTTCTTGGTTCTATTATGATTAGTCCAGAGAGTATTCATGAGGTCTCAGATATAATCCGACCTGAAACTTTTTATGCAGAAAAGCATAAAATTATTTATGAAACAATGAATGAGCTTCACGCTAAAGCAAATCCAATTGACCTGATTTCTGTTTCCCAAAGATTGAAGGAAAAAGAACAACTTGAACGAATTGGCGGAGCAACATATATTACCGAGCTTGTGAATTCTGTTCCCACATCCACAAACATCCTTCACTACGCAGAACTTGTTTTCAAAAAATCAATGCTTCGAAAACTTATCGCATCTGGTGAGTATATTGAATCTATTGGTTATGAAGAGGACCGTGAACTCGATGACGTACTTGATGATGCAAGTAAGAAAATTTTTGAAGCGACAAACACTTCTGGCTCACAGAAATATGTTCACTTAGCTGACGAGCTTGGAAAAGCTTGGGATAGACTCGATAGACTACATAAAGAAAAAGGTATACTTCGCGGTGTACCAACAGGATTCAAAGAATTAGACAAAAAATTATCTGGCCTTCAAAATTCAGACCTTATCATTCTTGCAGCACGACCTTCTGTTGGAAAGACATCTCTCGCTCTTAACATCGCATGTAATGCTGCTATCCGCCATAACATCGGTACAGCAATTTTTTCTCTTGAAATGAGTTCGGCTCAACTTGTAGACCGTATGCTCTCTGCTGAATCAAAAGTCGATGCATGGAAGCTAAGAACAGGAGGCTTGAAGCTTGAGGAAGAATTCGCAAAAATTCGAGACACGCTTGACCCACTTTCAAAAGCCCCAATTTATATTGATGATCAGGCATCAAATAATATTTTGAGAATGCGATCTGTCGCCAGAAGAATCAAAATGGAAAAAGGCCTTGGTCTTATTATCGTAGACTACCTACAACTTATGTCGCCGACAGCCTCAAAAAACTCAGATAACGTAGTCCAACAGGTTACTGAAATTTCTCGATCTCTCAAACAGTTAGCAAAAGAACTTGATGTGCCTGTCTTGGCCCTCTCACAGCTCTCAAGAGCCGTTGAGGCGCGTGGAGGCAAGCCTCGGCTTTCAGACCTTCGAGACTCTGGTTCTATTGAACAGGATGCCGATGTGGTTATTTTTATTCACAGAGAAGACAAAGGAAAGGATGAAGCAGAAAGAACAAATATTGCTGAGATTATGATTGAAAAGCACAGAAATGGACCGACTGGTACTGTTAAAATGTACTTCGATGGAGACAAGACTGCCTTCCTTGATATTGATGAAAGTCAGTATGGCGGAATGGGACAGGATGTGAATTCTTTTTGATTACAAAAAGAATAATTTTTAAGCACAAATTTTTAATTTTTAAATAATTTCTTAATGATTTAATTAAAAATTCAAAAATTCTTACATTATTTAAAAAATTAAAAATTACAAAATTAAAAATTATCTTAACTTATCAATGAACCACCTTAAATCCTTAGAAGAATTATTTTCAAAATTTCCTGGCATTGGCCCAAAGCAAGCTAGGCGTTTTGTGTATTTCTTGCTCACAAAGGATGAATTTTATTTAAAGGATTTAAGTTCTCTTATTGAAACATTAAAGCGGGATGTGGTTACGTGTGTTTCTTGTATGAAAATTTTTCCAAAAGATTTTGCAAATTCAAATATCTGCTCAATTTGTAGTGATCAAAATCGATCTAAAAATATTTTAATGCTTGTAGCTCGCGACATGGATTTGGAACATATAGAAAAAACTGGCGTGTATCATGGATTATATTTTGTCCTTGGTGGAACAATTCCAATACTTGATAAAGAACCAGAAAAAAGAATTCGCATAAAAAAACTTATTGATCATATTTCTCAATATGAGGGTATACAGGAAATTATTTTGGCAATGAATGCAACACCTGAAGGTGAACACACAATGAGATATATTGCTGACACCCTCTCACCTCTCGTTCTTCAAAAACATTTAAAAATTTCATATCTCGGCCGCGGGCTTTCCACAGGGACCGAACTCGAATATTCGGACAAGGAAACTCTGAAGAATGCATTAGAGAGGAGGACTTAAAAGTAAGTCAAAGGTCAAAAGGCAAAAGTCAGAAGTGTAATTCAAAAGTTGGTAAGTAAAGACTTTCTTTTCGAGAAAGTCTTTAAATTTTTACTTATTACTTTAACTTTTGAATTTTGACTTTTTACATTTGACTTGTATTTTTTTCGTACTAAACTATATTATGGAACCTTAAAAAGGAGTACACATGGAAAATCAAACAAATACTCAGAAAGCGTTGTCAATGTCCCTTCACGATCTTGGACTTACCCCACAAAACGGGAGGGCTCTTTGTTCCCTAATAGATGAAAACAATGAAAATTTTGAACGGCAAGCATCTATGCCAATAAGGAAGTGTAAAGATGTTCACGTGCAATGTTGCTCGTGTGGAAGCAGACCTCACGAATGCCATCTGGTATTTCATCGTCTGCCAAAAATTTCCGCATGGAGGGTACTTGCAAAATGGTCTAAGTACTACCAAAAAAAACAACTGAGGTTTGGGAACGGGTCTTGCCACATAATAGGCTTCCTAGCCCCCTCCTTGAAGAATCTACTGGAGGCTCTGATAGAGCGGGGTCTATCGCTTGAATATATTCACAACGAAGTCCCTTGTGCCAGGAATATTCTGGCCTACGGGAGAACTGATAGCCGATCGCTTTCAAGTAGTGCTTCATGAAATCACACACGTAAACTCGTGTTCAATACCACATGGTCGGTAATGAACACGAGTTTTTCTTATGTAATTCTACTGTACCGGCAGGTACAACTATTTTACATGCTGACTAATTTGTAGAGGTTGTAATTTATATTTATTTAAGATAATCTACCCTAAGACTCAACAAAGGAGCAACTATGGATAAACCAAGAATGACCAAAGAAGAAATCCTCGCCTTGACCATGGAAGAATTCAAAGCGCATCTTCCTGAGCCACTGAAGCTAGACCACCCATTGTTTGACTTACGAGCACTTTGCACAATAGGCGGACAAACATGTGAATATCTTGAACATGGAGGGTTACCCAAAAATGAATATGAATTTGCCACTAAAAGACTTTTACAGAAAACAAATGTTGGTGCCATACTATGTGGATGGACAGAATCATTTCAACACAAGCATTATTTGAATTCTACCTTAAGGTGTACGCAGATCAAATCGATGAGGGAATTTCTAGATTTTCTGTGCACACTTGGGTTTCCGCGTGATGTTGATGATGATGAATCAGAATATAATCATCTACTTGATACCATCGACAAGGCAGAACAAGAAAGGCTTAGCAAACTTCACTAACAGTACATCAATGCCACTCAAACACCACAAAAGTTTGAGTGGTTTTTCTTTTACACCTGTAACAAAAAATCCGCCAATTGGCGGATTTTTTTAATTTATTCTACATACTACTTACTACCCACCACTAACTATCTATTTTACTGAAGTGATCTTAACTTCGAAGAAAGGCTGTTTGTGTCCGTTCTTTTTGAAGTATCGACTTTTCTGTAGATATTTAATAACTGTTACTTTTGGTAGTCGTGCGATCTGAGTAATTTCAGCCTTGATTTCTGCTCCTTCGATCATTGGTGTACCAATTTTGATATCCTTATCATCACTTAGAACAAGAACATCTTTAAAAGAAACAGCGTCGCCTACCTTGTAGTCGCCGATGATCTTCTCAATGCGAACTCTGTCGCCTTCTTGAGCTAAATATTGTTTTCCTCCTGTTTGAAATACTGCGAATGTCATAGTGGGGATATATTACCTTATTTACCGCAGATTTGCAAGCTTTGTTGGTTCTACAAGTATTAGTGTGGTTAATAACTAACAAAGGTGGCTCTGCTACAA
>CAZTQI010000047.1:0-4795 GCA_964615805.1 uncultured Candidatus Saccharibacteria bacterium
AAAAAACCTCCCGTGGTGTTGGGTTTCTAAAGACTTATTTATTTATTAGGAGTCTTTGTTGACAAAACGTGGGAAGGCAAGTTATTAAGGGGTTTTTAACTTGACTTTCTCGGAAATTTACTCAATCAAAAGTCGTACGCGTGATTATAGCAAAACTGTGGAGGAAGTCAAGGAAATTTTAGGGGTAACCGAGGATGGTGACTTTACTTCGTTTTGATCCATATTTGCCTTCGCTCCACAGTTTAATTTTTAATTTCAAAATAATTTCTTAATGATTAAATTTAAAATTCATACATTATTTTTAAAATTAAAAATTTGTAATTAAAAATTCCACGCAGTGGTTTTAAGTCCTTGACTTCCCCACCAATTTGTTTAAGTATAGACCCAGATCCTAGAACCTAAACAACAGAATATACCTACCACCATGAAAACGAACACCACAGAGCCAACACTCGAATCACGCATTGCCGAACTCACAGGAATAGTAGACCCAATTGTGCGTGACATCCTATACCACAAATCGATTGGTAAACCGACCGACATTCCCACAGCGAAACAAATCATTGTCTCGTATTATGCAACCGATGAGCAAAAAACTTTTGCTCGTTCTGTCTGGGCAGAATTGTCAGGGCTCGAAATTGCTCTCGCAAGAAATTTCAACGAAGCAAAGGAGGCTTATTACAGCATTGATCGCTCAAATGTTAATATCGTTTTGCGTGCAGTAAAAAAGCTTATTGCCTGTGCAAAAAATACCAGTGACATCACGGTCTACACCTCACATCGAGCAAGTATGCCGAATGATGTTCAGACAATACACAACCAGATTATAAGGCAGGCACTTCTCGAGAGAGTAGTCGATCTTCGTTCTGCCATTAGTATATGGAGGGACTTCGATTTCACAAACACCGAAGAAGGAGACCTGCTCGTTGAAAAGACGAGAGTATTTATCGAGAGTTACAAAGCTACCACACCAATGGATCATAGCTTTGTTCTTTTTAACTGGCTACCAAAGGGTCACTCACTAAGAATGGAAACCTTGATGTATGGAATCAATAACTGCAAAAGAGAGGATATTCTAAGAGGACTTCTCGACAACTGTAAAAAAGAACTCAAAGCACTCGAAGCTGTCAGGGGTCTTACTTTAAGTTGTGAGAGCGATAAAAAATTCCTGCAAGAAGCACTCCCCAAAGTTTCGTATGCTCTCGATTTGTTATTAATGAGAAGTGTTGATAAAAAAACCAATGAAGATATCTTACTAGAAACGTTTAAACAGGCACGTTTGGATAAATTGATGCAAACCACAATTTGGACAAGACGCTGCCTGATCAACCTTTGGCAAGCAAAGCTTGATTCGGGAGAAGAAATGTCTCTCGATTACGCAATTGCTACATTTAAAAATACAATGGATGTAGCAGAAGGAAGAGAGATGCCTTTGTTGACTGCGAAATACTGGAACCTCGCAAACCAAAAGGCAGAAGGTAAAGCTGGAGCTGAAAGAATGCTTGAAGCGGCTGGCTATTCTGAATACCGAAAGGAAGCGATCAGGTCGTGGCTTATCTACGACCCAACATTCGAGGAGCTTTACGAAAAGTATAAGACTAACGAATTGGAAATACTCGAAAGTGCCATGATCAAAAAAGCAGATACGTTCGAAAGAGCGATCAGCCTTGCTGAATACTCGAGTGATCGAGATTGGTGTCAAATAGTCGCAAAAAACCTTGCAGATAAAATCAGTAGTCTGGAGCAAGGTGCTAGCGCTATCCAGAAATGTTCAAATGGTCACTACGCAGATGGCCCAAGAGCGCTTGTTCTTGAAGCCACACTGAAATTTGTTACAAGCAGATTCGACCTCGGGGCTTTAGCGAAGTATCTCGGTGATGGCTACGGTCGTCAAGATGGAGAGCGTTTGCTCTTAGTCGAAAAAGTTCTCGAGCTTCTCGGCGAGACCTATCCACCAACAGAGGTGGAGAGTAAGTCCTCTGATACCGTGACTGAGTAGGTATTCATACACAAAAGCTGTTCTGGCCAAAAACCAGTACAGCTTTTTTCCTTACCCTCAAAAATTTTCTCACAAAATTACTTGTGAACATAATTCCCAAGTAAAGCATGGGGTACGATTAATCGTACCCCCCCCCAATAGATCCATGAGTTATTCATTCTTCTCAGCGCGCCATTTTTCAATTTCAGCATGATTTCCCGATTTCAAAACTTTTGGAATTCGGTGTTTTTTACCTTGATATTCTAAAATTTCTGGGCGTGTATAGGCATCGTGAGAAGCAATTCTCTTTTCTTCAACAGATTTTGCGTTACCGAGCACCCCTTCAATTTGTCTAGATATGGAATCAATCATTACCATAGCTGGAAGCTCACCTCCTGTGAGAACATAATCCCCGATTGAAATTTCATCACCTTTAAATATTTTTTTTACTCTTGCATCAATCCCCTCGTATCGTCCACAAACAATTATCACATGATCATATTTTTTTGAAACTTTCTCCGCATATGCATTTGTAAACTTTTCTCCCCCTGGGCTCAAATGAATAATTCTGATTCTTGAATTTTTCTTCCCATTCTTGAATCTTGAATCTTGAATCTTAATTCCCTTCAAAGCTCTTTCAATTGCTTTAATTACTGGAAGAGCTTGAAGGAGCATTCCCGGGCCGCCACCAAAAGGTTTTTCATCCACTCGCAAATACGGCTTTTCTTCACCTATACCTTTTTTTGCGCGCATTCTCGCAGCTTCTGTTGGTTTTGCAAAATCTCGAGGGTTATAAAATTTAAATTTAATTAATTTGTTTTCTTGTGCCCGCGCCAAAATAGACTCATTTAAATATGAGGTAAAACTTTCTGGAAATAATGTAATGATATGAAATTGCATTATCTTTTTATATCTACCTGTTCACTCTGAAAACCCACAAATGAACTTGTTGTTTTTAATTTATTTTTTGCTACATAATTATCTGTAACATAAACGCCGAAAATCAAAACAAGAACCACAAGGCCGTTTGTAATGAGGACAGGGTGTTTTTTATCCATTCTGATAGCTAGTTTTAATATAATCGCAAGTAATACCAAAGCCCCAAGGATAATTAAAATAATATTAACCAAACTTCTCGGTGAGGACATAACCTTATCAAATAATGATACTTTGGAATGAGTGTTTGGATTTGTATCTATGACTGGTTTTGCCACCGCTTCTGCAATTGGGACTGGGCTTTCTTCTACTTTCGCCACGACTTTTTCAGTTACAACTTTCGCTTCTGCCACAACCGAAGCACCTCTAACATTTGATGGTGTTGCTTTAACTGTTGGTAATGTTGTATTTGTTGGCTCAGCAGTGTTAGCATTTGCAATCTTTGTGATTGCAGGCTTTCCAAAAACTTGAGCGACAAAAATAGTTGGGTTTCCATTAAATGTCCCCGTTGCAATACCTGTTCCCATTTCAGTATAGGCATTTTTCATAATATTAGCTTTGTGAGTCGGAGAATTCATCCAAGCTAAAGTCACATCTTTTGAGTCTGTAAAATCTACAGCTAGATTTTCTCCAGCATATTCGTATTGATATCCAACCAAACCAAACCAATACCAAGGCTGTTTTCCCTCAGGACTCACATGTGCAAAATAACTTTTTTCTGCCATATCTTTTGCCTTAAGTTCTGCAACCTTATTTAAAAGAGGGCTTACAGCGAGAGTGTTTAGATTTTGAGCTTTTCTGTTTTGATTTGTTAAATCATCAAGCACGGCAGGTAAAACAGAAGCTAGAAAATTATTATTCAAAATATTTAACGCAGGCAAAAAAGGTATTGCAAAAAGGCTAATCTGTAACATAAAAACAATAACAATTAGAATACGAATATTTTTCATTCGCAAAAAATGAGGCTGATGATCATTGCCCTCATGTGGGATAAAATGTTTTTTGAACAGTTTTAACATGTATACATCCGCACACTAACATACTTTTAAATCCTGTTATGTTTTGAATATTTATAAAAAATCTATTTGGTAGTGACAACCTACCTATATGTTAGTGTGCGGATAAATTATAACATAAAATACACGTAACAACAAACCCCGCACAAAGTGCGGGGTTTTTTGATTTGTATTTGTATTTTCTACAAACTACCCACTACCATCTACTCACTAATTATAGATCCTCCAAAACTTCGTCAACTGATTTCATAACGACTTCTTTCTTGCCTCCTTCCGGTTCGTTAATCTTTAGGTTTACGCGAGCATTGTTTTTCATACCAACAACTCGAAGTAATGTTCGGATAGCTTTTGCAGTATTACCTGATCGGCCGATCACCTTTCCCATATCAATCGGGTCAACAGCAAGTGTCAAAAGTACACCCATCTCATCTACCGTTCGAGTGATAACTACTTTCTCCGGAACATCTACCAAACCTTTGATAACATAATCTAAAAACTGTGCGTCTCTTTCCATCGTGTTTTATTTATTACTTCCTTTTGGGAAGACTATTAAATCTTTTACTAACAACTAACTGTATAAGTATATCAAGAAAACCAAAAAGTAAAAACTTTTTCTGTGGAATACTTTCGAATAATTAAACTGCGGGAGTTTCCTCAACAGCTGGTGCAGATTCTTCCACAACTTCTACTGCAGGAGTAGCTTCGGGAGTTTCTTCTACAACAGTGGTTTCCTCAACTGTTTCAGGAGCTTCTTCATTTTTTGGAGCAGGAGCAACAACTTCTTCAGGTGCTTTCACTGGAATATTCTTTGGAAGCTTATTTACTTTCTCACCTTTAATAATACCTTTCTTAATAAAAAGATTGT
>CAZTQI010000048.1:0-4403 GCA_964615805.1 uncultured Candidatus Saccharibacteria bacterium
CTATATAAAAACCTTTTCATTAGTCAAAGGTGGGAGTACGACCCCGTCTTTCTCCACGACCCCGTCTTTCTCGTCTTTCTCTTTTGCAAACAACTCGCTCTTTATCGCTGCTTTTCCGTTGGAAAATTTGTTTTTATTGTTTTATATGCTTATTGTATGCTTTATACTTCGACTAACAAAGGGGTATAAGTTGTGGCTTTGAATAGGGAACATAAGTGAAATTTTTTTTGCTAAAAGAAAAATTATTTCAACATCAAAGACAAAAATGAGGTGAAGTCTTTTACATTTATTAAAAAACCGCCGCTTTTTTTATATATCCCGAGTAAGACTTTTATGCTAGAATGGTGCATTTTGAAGTGATCCTTGCCATGGTTAAAAATAATGATTTTGTTTTCAAGTAATCAACATTGTTATGGGAATATAGACTCAAACCGACTTTTTGTTGAACATACAAGATTTTAAAGCAGTGCATTTATCTCAAATGAAATTTGTAATATATATGTGATTTGAAAGGATTAAATAACATGGGACGCGCTTTCTTAAAAAAAGATATAGAACTCTTGGGCTATTCTGAATCTAAACTTCTTGATAGTACTGAGCATTATACAATTTATGAAGCTATTGCTTCCGCTGGTCTGAAATCAGTCAGTGCAATATTTGTACACCTCAAGAGTGATTTTACCATTGAAAGCGCAAAAGAGGCTGCACGAAAATTCAGACCAGATTATCAAAAGTTCATTGTTATCCCAAAGCATCATGAAAGTCGAATCCCTATATTGAAATCCACTTTTAGAGATGAACAAGAAATATATGTATATGAGGAACTAATTTGGCGTAGTGTTAGTAAAACATTTTCTAGTTATCTACATGCTATCCAGGAGGAACTCCCCCCGATGGAATGGTATGTAACTCCCCGCCCTGAAGGAGCTCCAACTGAGAGCCTGCATGTAATAGTGGAGAAATGGCTTGCTGAACGTTCTGATAATATCCGTTCTCGTTTACTGACAATACTGGCTGCAGCCGGAGTGGGAAAAACCACGCTCTCACGCGAAGTTGTTCGCAACCTAGCAAAAACATCTGATCAAAATCGAGTTATTCCTATTTATGTAGAAGCTGCACATTGGGCAGAAATGCTTGATACATCTAATGACTTATGGGGGATTATTCAGAATTCCCTGAGACATTTTTGTGGTGACCTTCAATTAACTCGTGCGATGTTTGAACATTTGTTACGCTCCGGAGATCTGGTGTTTGTTTTTGATGGATTTGATGAATTGTGTGGGCAGCGGAGACATGAGTTCAACGCTCGTGAAGTATTGAGAGAACTATTGTCTTTGGCCACGGAGTCCTCCGCACGCGTGATGTTGACTAGTCGTAAAGTCTATTGGGAAACAGAAATAGGTTTTGACAATTCAGATGTTAACATTTACACGTTGGCTCCATTCACGAAGCAGCAAGCCATGGATTATTTTGAGCGAAGGTTTTCCAGAAATAAGCAAATGCGTTCACAAGCTTTAGTCCTCTTCGATAACATCCGCAAGCAAAATCAACCACCTTCAAAGGGAGGAGGTAAAAATCAAATATTATACCATCCGTTTGTCGTTGGACTTATTGCATCAGCTGTCGAATACGGAGTTGAAAATGTCAGCGCTGCCGTAGGGTCTGGTGCCGAGATGTATGAGATATTAAAAAGTCTGTGTACTCGTGAATCGCAGCGTCAGCATCTGACCATTAATGCCGAAGGACAACTTGCAGTCTTTGAAGATATTGCTGTAGAGTTTGATGGCGTGTTTTGCGAGGAAGACTGTATAATAGCTGGAATGGACGACACGGATGCTAGTAAGTTAAAGGAGCATCCTCTTTTGACTCCAGACCTTACTAATGGAACGTTACAATTTAAGTATGAATTTTTGCCCGCACTTTTTAAGGCAAGATATATCGCCAGAATAATAAAAAAAGATAATACATTGCCTAAAAAAGCACTATTATTAATGGAAAAAGATGCTTCAGGGAACAGTATTATGATGGATCATGTTTGCGCGTCATATGGTGAATTGTCATCTCTAGAACAAATCGGTATTACCTATCGTGCAATCCCTCATGTCCAAGTTGGTGCTAGGAGTTTTCTGTTTCATTTAGTTAAGGCTCTTGTAAATGAGAGAGCTCCAAATCTGTCTAGACGCGAAAGAACTGATCAGATATTCTCCGCCATATCGGGTGTTGATTTTTCTAAACAGCGTACGGTAAATAGTTTATGTATTAGCGGTGCGATTGAAAATTTTGATTTCAGAAATACAACTTTTGAAAAGTGTGTGTTTTGCGATGTAACATTTCGTGACTGCGAAGTTGACAGTAGTACAATTTATCGGGAATGTCATTTTAATGGAGAGTTTGAAGTTGTAACAAATAAGCAAAAAGAGTGGGGAGGAGTTCAACTTGTTAGTTGCAGTTGTGGAAAGTCTGCTGATTTGGTATGGCATGAACTTCGTGCTAATTGGAAGGGGTCAGCAGAGGACTTGATTACAGAAATTCTTCAACTTGGTCTTAGTAAGTTTTGGAAGTGCGGTAGAGTACATATGAGTATTACTAAGTCTCACTGGCACAGAGGTACACTAGGAAGATACCAACATGCTAGCGGAGAATTGCTCAAGGCGTTATTGAAAGCCGATGTTCTCAGGGAAATAGAAATCGGTGGTGTTTCGGAAGGTGGCTTAGCCCTTTCTGCAGAGGCTATTGGTGATTTGCAAAGACTTATGGATAACAGGCAGATATCAGGAAAGGTTCGCCATGCTTTTGATGAGTTACGGACATCGTTGGTTTGAGTTCCAGTACTAGATATTGTTTTTTGCTTTATGATACTTTGGAGCACGAATAATAAAAATAAAACTAACTCAGGCCGTATTCGGAGTTAAAATTATCAGAGCACGGGGACTCAATTCCTGGAATCTATATTAAGGGAAATAAAATGCCATTATTTGTCTGGTTTGCCATAGCAATTGCCATACTCCTTATTGGAGGTGGGGCTGCAACAGCTATGGTTGCACAGCCGGTTAAGGAAGCTCTTAACGGCCCGATCGGTTATTTGTTGACTTTTGGAATCATTGCTATTGTGGCAATGGTTATCTGGTGTAAAACGCGGGATCAAAACAAGGATATCAAGAAATGAATGTGATGCTGAGATGTTTTTTTTGTTTCTTCATAATTCTTTCCATATTTTGCCTCGCCGGGTGCGGGGATTCCGATGAGGAACTCATTGAGAAGTACAAAAATAAAATAGAAAATGATAGGATTGAAAAACTTTCAGGGCTACGTTCCACATTAAGTTCATCATTTCTGCTGGGAGCAATCTTGTATGTTTGCGTCGTGTTAATTGGTCCATCTGCGACAGAAAAAACACGTGAAATTGTAGCTGCAAAATTTAAATTGTCAAAACAAAATCAAGTTATGATAGCCAACCTCTTGTATTGGTTCGGGGTAGTTGTAGTACTATTACTATCTCTTTTTAACACACATCTGCAAACAGTTAAACTATCTGTGTTTCTGCTCTTAGGCGCGTCTGCTTATCCATTTTTCGTTCACGTGCTTCCAAGCATTGAAACAAAGGATAAGACGAGAATGAAAGCTGCGATAGGTCAAGTTAAATCATTTTTCACATTGATCTTTATTTTCTATGTAATCCTCAAGGTTCTCAGTCCTGAAGGTTTTGGTGAAATCGCAATTAGATAAATGGAAGAAGCAGGAAAAGTGGTGGCAATAAAGTAGTTTCTTTGAAAACTAGATGCAGCAGCAGTGAATACCGCCATGGAAAGAGTGACGGCGAAAGATGCAGAGGATTGGCTCAGGCAAAATATAGGGGAGAGCTTTTTCTCGAAAAGGAAAAGAGCGTTTAGCCTCAAAAAAATAAATCTCGCGAATTCTTCGGTGAAGTTATTTCCAGAAATTCTCAAAAAAGTGGCAAGTGTTTAACACCCCAGGTCAGCCCCTTTTGCAAGGAATTTTCTGTTTCATTACTTCGACATGTTGATACGGATGATTCACAGATTTAGAAATAATTGACAAGTGCTTGACGAGCCTCTCTGTTGTTATGCCAAGAGACTTTTGCATATCCATGATATTTTCATTTAAAGATACAGCCTTAAGGATCTGAACTTGCTCTCTCAGAAAATCATTCCTGTAATAAAAGAAATAATCCCTCTGGTGTTCTAGATCGAGCTCCAAGAACTTATTCACATCAATGGATACTTTTTTTGAAACAATTATGCTGCAGTCATCATTGGTTCTTTTGCCTATTACAGATTTTAAGTTGCTGAGGATGTCGGCCTTGACAGTTTTAGAAGTGTCTTGATCAAGCCAGGAAATAATATTTTGCGCAGCTTTAGTCAAGGTCTTCGCCCTCTTGTTAT
>CAZTQI010000048.1:4413-4714 GCA_964615805.1 uncultured Candidatus Saccharibacteria bacterium
CATTGAATCGGAAACGCCATCCGACATTAAAATAAAACCTGAGACAGCTTGCAGTTCACCTTTGCAGATCCTCAACTTGGTTATAGCTGAATGAGAATTTAAGAACCATGTCTGATTGACGAATTCCCCTCTGTCAGGATGAGAGAGTACGGAGATCTCACCATTGTCCAGTTTTCCAATCACACCATCACCTATATGTCCGGAAATAAACCTATTATCTTGAACTGCGACAAAAAGAAGCGTCGAGGAATATTTATTCTATGTACACAAAATATGCCTTTACTTTTGTAATTACCTGCAA
>CAZTQI010000049.1:0-4685 GCA_964615805.1 uncultured Candidatus Saccharibacteria bacterium
TATTTTCTGTCAGCTTGCTTAGAATTTCTTGATGTGTCTCCTCCACCTCCTGCTCTCCGTTTACATGAATATATTTATATCTTGGACTATTCACATAAAAATCGATAGCAGGCGAAACATCACTGTCAAACCAATCTAAACGTTTATCCACCTCATCTGGATCCTTATCATCTAGCCTTCCACGAATAGCCAATCTTCTTTTTGTCTCTTCTCTGGTTATATCAATATGAATTACGTATATATTTTTAAATCCATAAAAATCAAAAGCTGTTTCAAGAACATGAGCTTCTCTAAGTTTTCTTGGTGTTCCATCTAAAACTAAGTGCTCTCCTTTATTAAGATTTTCTAACATAAGATTTGACCAAACCCAAACCGCAAGAAATTCTGGTTGAAGCTTTCCACTTTCCATTATTTTTTTTGAAGTCTCGCTGGAGTAAGTCTCCTCACCTATAAAATCTCTAAATTTCTTTCCTGACTCAAGATAATAAAGAGGTTCATTTGGTCGAGACTCCCTAAACTTATCCATAAAAAGCTTCGCTTGTGTACCTTTGCCACATCCAGATCTTCCGATAAATATGAAGGCTTTTGGTTTTTTTTCTTCGGTCATTGTATAGCATTTTAGCTGATTTTCACGATATTACAAGGAGCTATATTCATTCATTTGCTTGATTTATAATGTGTAATACTGTAAAATAAGGATGTGTCTGAGGGGCGTCAGCTCTATCTGACCAAATCTCTGAGTCGGAGACAGGCACACTAAAGACCGTCACCTTGTGTGGCGTTTTTTAGTACCTCATTGTCATCATCACTTAACAACCCTCCACTGGTAGAATTTTCTATCATTTTTATATCTCGATATTGCTTTATAAACCACGCAGGTATTACACTGTAAAATTCAATCTTACTATTACCCACCTGCATTGCTACAACTTTTACACGAAATCTTTTCACGATAGCAATAAATCCCCAAGACCGCACAACCAAATTTACTGGAACATACTTCCCATGTCGATTAACTCGTCGATATTCCATGTTTTCCTCAAATTCCTGAAATGTTGTAGAGTTTTCTAAAATAAATTTTGCTTTCTCTAGCATATCAAATCTCAAAATTTGAACTCTCTTATCTCGTTCTTTTTTAGCCCCTTTGTATATCAAATGATTGAATCCGTTTGATGTGAAATGAACATGTTGTCCAAGAGCCGGACAAAAAACTTGCCCAAAAGTGTTATACAACTCTTGTGCTTCTAATCGAATGACATCATAGTCTTTTAATCTATCCTCTATGTTTCTACCTTTCATAAAGTAATTTTATCACAATACAAAAGTCGCGCACCTTTGGTGCGCGACTTTTGTATTGTATTTTTGAATCTAAATTCAACTAGTGTCTAGTAAATTAGGAGTTTATATCATTTTTACTTTCTAATATTCAATATAGATTGACATTGATCAGCCAGTTCTCTACTTTTCGTATCAAGTTCAGCAGCCTTACAAGAATAAAGTTTTGCTTTATCCAAATCTCCAGTTACATAATAGTAATTTCCGAGTGCTTGATAACACCAGGCATATGCCGGATCATATTGCACACATTTATTAGCACTTTCTAAGGCCTTAGGATACTCCTTTGTTTTTATATAAGCATTTGCCAGTGATGCATAGGCAGCAGCATAGCTAGGATTTAGTTTAATTGCCTCCAACTGATACTCAATAGCTTTTTCCGGATTTCCTTTTCTATTTTCTGAAACTCCCATCCAATAATATGATGCAGCTTTTTCATCAGTTGTGCTTGCGTTTTTCAAAGCGGTTTGTGCATCATCTTTTTGTTTATTCCAATCCTGAACAACCCAACTAGCTCGGGACTCAGTAATACGGGCATCAAAATTTGGAGCATTGTTTATAAAATATACACTTATAATTATTCCAATGATCACAACACATTGTATGGGTCGTTTCCAACCATTATTATGTTTAATAATAAGAAATAGTAAAGGAATAGCAATACATAACAATAAGATAATAGACGGAACGGCATCGTACCTTACAAAAAAATAATTAAAATCTGCTACATTAGATTCCTTCAAAGTCTCCTGTAATACCGGTCGTACGGCCATAGTTGAAAGCAGTGATGCCAAGACAATAAAAACATCGCTCAAAATAGAAATAACACCTTTATTCTTTACATCCCCGTTATCGGCCGACGACACAAAATATGTAAATAAAAAAGAAAATTTAGACTTAATTAACCCATATGTAATTACAAACAAAAAAGTAATCAGTAAGGACCGAGAAAAAACCACACTTAATATATAGTAGTTTATTTGTTCACCTTGAAAAAAGATACCTCTATTGTAAATTTCATAAATAAGACCAAGAGAAATAAGTAAGTAGACTAAAACACCCTCTATTAGAATTTCTCTAGCCCAAATATTATTTTTTTTGACTTCTAAAACCTCCATGAAATTTTGAACTTTAAGAAGGATTGACAGTTAGATTAAGATTCAGATACATATACTGTCCATTAACATCAATCGGTAAGTACCCTGTATATACCTGAGATTTAGAGCCGTTTGCAGACAACGCACTGTCGTTAAATTTAAAATCTAATGCCTGGTTACCTCTACCTCCACCACTATAAGCCCCTGCTGTCGTTATCCCACCAATAGGAAGACTACTACTTATGCCGTTTCCATGTACTTGAAATGCGTAAATGTTTGAACTCGCTCCGTTTGTAACAATAGTAGTACTAAAAGTTTTGTCGCCCTGACCATCAGTCATACTCATATTAATATTACAAGGAGTTAGAGTATAAGTTACTCCATCACTCACAACACTTTGAGGGCATAAATTATTAGAGTTGGATGTAATCGGGTTCGGTGTTTGGGTTGTTGCCACAAAACTTGCATCTGTAAAAGTAAGATTACCTCCTTCGGCCAAACTATATTTACCAGATTTATTATTTCCTGCTAACATTACCCTATGAACTCCAGATTTCACAGTACCGCAATTCGATCCAACACCATTATTAAATGAATTACAATATGTTTTTCCGTCCCACATAAAATAATTATCTCCGTTTACAACTTGACCAATATACCCAACACCAGTATTGGCAGCATAACCAGACAATGATATAGACACACCAGCATCAAAAGGCCCACCCGTCCACGTAATTTTTATCGGACTTCCAATTTGATATGTTCCACTGTTTGGAGACACAACACTTATAGGAAGAGATGTTGGAGCGTTATTTGTACTTAAACTTATAATAGATGCTTGATTTTGTGCTACTGGTGCAGTTGAAGTAGTGTCGAGAGCTTTTTGCGCCAATAATTGATTTAACATTTTGATGAGAATATTCAATTGAGCCTGAAGTGACGCAATCTGCTCTTGTACAGTTTGGGCGTTAGCAATAGGAGCCGAGCAAAACAGAAGGGCTATAACAACTAACAAACCAGCAATATTTTTTTTCATTCTTTTAAGGCTTAATGCTTAACATTGTAATTGTAACACGACAAAAAAAATATAAAAGTCGCGCCCTACGGGCGCGACTTTTCTCATTCGTGAATCATAAATCCTAAATCTTGAATCTAGAAAATTTGCTCTGCAAATTTTCTAATACTCCCTCATCGTCAGCTGAGCCTCAACCTTTTTGATCAAGTCAATAACTACTGAAACAACAATTAGAAGTGCTGTACCGCCAATTGTAAGTGCTTGGAAACCTGTTACAGCTCGTAAGATAAGTGGCAAAACAGCAATTACACCAAGGAATAGAGCGCCAACTAAAGTAATTCTAGTGATTATATTTCCAAGATATTCCGAAGTTGGAACACCTGGTCGTACACCTGGGATAAACGCTCCATTCTTCTGTAAGTTTGTTGCGATTGCATCTGGCTCGAAAGTTACAGCTGTGTAGAAATATGTAAACACAAAAACAAAGAAGAAATAAAGTACACCGTATACAAGTTGATTTGAAAGAATTCCCACTGTCCATGTTGCGGCTCCAGAAATTATTGCATTCCCTGATGTTGCAAGAAATTGTGCAATCATTTGAGGAAAAATAAGGATTGAAAGCGCAAAAATAATCGGAATCACACCAGCCTGATTTAATCGCAAAGGAAGGTATGTTGATACTCCTCCATAAACTTTATTTCCTCGAACTCGTTTTGCATAAGTTACCGGTACTGGTCTTTCAGCCTCAGTAACAAAAACCACTCCACCAATAACCATAAGCGCGCCGATAACAAAAGCAAGAATTAATGGAATTTGTGATGGGTTAAAGTTCAATACAATTTCGGACATTGCAGACGGAATTCGCGCAACGATACCTGAAAAAATAATCAATGAAACACCGTTTCCAATACCGAATTCTGTAATCAACTCACCTAACCACATAAGTAGAACTGAACCGGCTGTCACAATAAGAACATTTAGACCAAGGTCAAATGTAGACATTGCACCAAGCACTCCCTGATTTTTGAGCAAAAGAATAAATCCGACACCTTGCAATATTGCAAGAGGAACAGTTAACATTCTTGAGTATTGTGAGAATTTCTTTCGTCCAGCTTCACCCTCTTCATGATACATCGCCTTTAGCTTCGGTGACATCATTGTCAAAAGTTGCATAATGATAGAACCTGTAATATAAGGCCCCACACCAAGCATCACAATTGAAAGACTAGAAAGTCCTC
>CAZTQI010000050.1:0-2297 GCA_964615805.1 uncultured Candidatus Saccharibacteria bacterium
AGAAGTATGTTTAGAATTGTGAATGTCAGATTTTGAATTTATTTCGGAGTTCGTGCTTCGGATGTCGGATTGTTCCGACTGGATTCCCGCCGTCGCGGGAATGACAGTGGAGATGAGCTTTCTTGTCCAATCCCAGTTTGGCGCTTGCTCTGGAAAAATTCCTGTGTGTTTGAAAGATGAAGGTCGAATATTGAAAGTTAAATCAGAAAAATTAATAACCCACCGCTCTGGTGTTTCCTTTATGAAATTCCATCTACCTTCTCTGCCTTCACGAATAAAATACCCATTGGCATTTTTCCAAAGTGATTCATCTGTTTTATTCCATAAAGCTTGTGGGTCTGGTCTTCGCAAAACAACTTCCCCAAAACGCTCTAGTTTTTCACCATCACCACTATCAAGAAGCTCGTAATCTGCATTAGGTTCTGTAATAATTATTTTTGGGTTCATATGAATAGAATTAAGAATTAGGAATTAAGAATTAAGTAATATGAGTATATCAAAATGTCAGAAAAATGATATTCAACTAAAAGGTGCCCCCATGAGGAATCGAACCTCAAACTATCCCTTAGGACGGGACTGTTATAATCCATTTAACTACAGGGGCGAACCAATACAATGTAACAGAAAAGGAGGGGTTTGCCCAATCCTACAAGAGGACTTCTATTTTTATAAATAAAAATAAGTCGAGCAAACCCCTCCTTTTCTGTTTTAGCTTGCGCCTAGAGCCTAGAGGCCTAGCTCTTTAACAATCGTCTCCTCATCAAAGCCAACAATTATTTTTCCTTCAATATCAATTACCGGTACCCCCATCTGCCCCGACTTTGTAACCATCTCCTGCCTTGCAACTAAATCTGTCATTACATCTTTATCTTCGAACTTTACATCTTTCGCAGTAAAAAAATCTTTTGCTAAATGGCAGAAGTGACAAGTTGGTGTTGAATATACAATTACTTTTTTCATTTTAAATTTAATTTATTAATAATATTTTGAATCTAAAAAATTATTCATGAATCTTAAATCCTGAATCCTAAATCTAGATTGCTATTATACCAAGAACCCAAAAAAGCAAACCTTGACCCATGGAATAATCTATCGTCCTAAATAATTATAAATCAAAGGATCCTCACCTCCATCAACCTTGAATAGGGTTACACCTTTTAAGCCTCTTCGTTTAGCTTCTTCGTAGGCATATTGCACCGAAGTAGCATCGGCAAGATAAACCACTCTATTTGTTCCGTTTTTCACATATGTAAAACTAAGTCCACCTGAAGCATCTCTCGCTGGTTTAACATTATTGTCTTTCGCAAGTTGCATTCCAGTTTCAAAAGGCATACTTTTCATAATTTCATATGAATATCCGCCAGTCTTAAGTTTGGTGTATTGTGTGTCCCAACCATATGTAGGAATTCCCAGAATCAATTTATTTTTATCAATAAATTTCAAATTGTAATCTAGAACTTTTCGTACCCAAACAATGTCCGAATTTGGTGCATACGGTCTTTTGTCTTTTGCTTCTGTCCAAGTTGATGTTGTGGTTTGAGGCATTTGATCATATGCCATCAAACGGACAGTATCACAATATTTATTCATCTTAGCTAAATCATCAGACCAGGGAGCGGTGGCTTTCAATTTTATCAATCTAGCTGGTGGAGTAGCTGTAGAAGCTGCTTGTATTGTACAAGAAAGTGTTAGATTTTTATCATGCAAAGCTTTGGAAAGTTTTTCAAAAAAACTTGCATACAAAGCTTTGTCTTCCATTCTTTTGCCTTCGTAATCTATATCAACCCCCGAAGCCCCAATACTTTGTGCTAATTCGATAATCCTATTTATATGCACTTGTGTCTTTGCTGTATCCGAGAAAGTATTTTTCATCGCAATAGGACCCGTCCAAAGAAATGTAGGGATAATTTTTACATTATTTTTTTTCGCTGTCTTAATTAATTCTTTGTATGGCGTTTGATCGAGCTTCATTCTATCGATAATAGTTCCGTCTGGCTGTACCTCAAAAGAAAACGGGTGAAACTCATTAAAAAATTTAATATGATCAGTTGCACTTTTTGTACCAGCAGTTTTAGCCCAATATGGTATCCAAGCAGAAATAGTGAAATTTGCTGGAACAGCAGCAAAAGTAGTTGCTGGAATATTAAGCAAAACAAGTATTAAAAATGAAAAAATAAGTTTTTTAGACATATACCCATACTAACAAAAAATAGGCCTTTTCTCCAGTTTTACCACTAAACTAATCTCTCGTTTTCAAATTAAAAATTCTCTTCTTAATTCCTAATTCCTAATTCCTA
>CAZTQI010000050.1:2307-4617 GCA_964615805.1 uncultured Candidatus Saccharibacteria bacterium
ACCCCCTTTATCTTATTCCACACAGCCTTAAACACATTTGCCTCATTCACGGTTGTCGAAGCTGGTATTGGCTTTTCAACCAAAATAATAACCGACTCACCTTCTTTAGCTACATTAAACTTTTCTCGAATTTGTTCTTCTTGCCCTCTTTCTGAATTCCCTCTTTCAACTTTTTCCAAAAGCATCTTTTCTCTAGTTTGCAAATCCACAAGCTCGCGCTCGGCAGACTTTCTGTCTTTTGAGCTTTCACTAACTTTTAAATAAATTCCATACACGCCAGGAATCATCATCGCAACAAAAAATGCAAGAATAACAATAGTAAATTTTGAGTAACAAAATCGACGAATTTTTTGTTTATCAGTGAATTCCATACCCCTATTATACACAAGTCTGTTTTATGGTATAGTGTAGAAACTATGATATTCAAAAAAGAAAACCAAAAGCGAATTAAGGCGATTTTTAAAGTAGTCGGAATTCTAATAATTATAAGTATGGTGGTATTGTATTTCCCAGCTTTGTGGAGATAGGGGTAGCTATTAGGCGCTAGGCTCTAGGCTTTAGCTTTTAACACAAATTAGACTTTGCTAAAGGCAAAGTCTAATTTTGTTCTGTATTTGCTAGGGCCTAGAGCCTAATTGCTAGAGCCTATCAATCATTCTTCACCATTTTCAAAAAAACCTCATGCGGAATATTTACATTCCCCATTGCCTGCATTTTTTTCTTTCCCTTCTTTTGTTTTTCGCGAAGCTTCATCTTTCGAGTAATATCTCCTCCATACATATGTTGAGTCACGTCTTTTCGTAAAGCTGAAAGAGTTTCTGAAGCAATAATTCGCCCGAGTGCTTTAGCTTGAATTTTCACAATAATCATTTGTTGAGGCATGACCTTTTGTAATTTCTCTGCAGCTTTTTTAGCATCTTCTTCCACCCTTCTCTTCGAAACAATTCTTGTGAAGGCGACCATCGGTTCACCGTTTATTAAAATATCAAGCCTACAAACATCTGCTTTTCTAAATTCACCAATTTCATATGAAAGTGAAGCATAGCCAGAAGTTACGCTTTTTATTTCATCAAAAAAGTTTCGCATAAGCTCACGAAGTGGCATCATTAAAGATATTGATGTTCTATCATCACCAAAGTTTTCAGAGTTTCCTATTTCGGCTTCATGCTCAAAAAGAGATTGCATGATAGCAGATATATATACAGGCGGTGTAATGATGGTCATATGCACCCAAGGTTCTTCCACGTCTGTTACCTCTCCATATTCAGGAAATTTTGAAGGGGAATAAATCGTTTCTTTCTTACCTTGTTTGTTTGTCACAATGTAAGTAATACTTGGAGTTGTAACAATCAAATCCAAATTAAATTCTCTGCGTAATCTTTCTGTAATAATTTCCATGTGAAGCATTCCCAAAAATCCACACCTAAAACCTCGTCCCAATGTTCCAGAAGACTCTTCTTCGAAGGCATATGAAGAATCTGAAAGTCGTAATCTTTCGAGTGCTTGGCGAAGTCCATTAAAATCATTCTGGCTTTCAGGATATACAGAGGCCCAAACTACCGGCTTTGGAGACATGTATCCATGAAGCTCTGAGAGTGGATGCGAAGCACTTGTGATAGTGTCTCCCACAGATGCAATACCCGGCCTTTTTATTCCAGTCACAATGTAGCCAATCTCACCAGCGGTCAATTCATCTTTTGGAGTTTCCTGAGGATTGAATGTACCAATTTCTAATGATGTAAATTTTTCATTTGCAACCTTAAATAAAAGCTGATCTCCTTTTTTTATTTTTCCATCAAACACTCTCACAAAAACAATTACACCAGTATGGGTTGAATATTGAAAATCGAAAATAAGTGCGCTTACATCTATTGGGCCAACATCTTTCGTGCTTGGTGGTGGAACTCTGCGAATCACTTCTTGCAAAAGTGTATCCACCCCTTCACCAGTTCTTCCTGAGACGCAAATAATGTCATTCTCCTCACAGTCGAGAAGTTTAATCATTTCATGCCTTACTTCCTCCACACGAGAAAGTGGTGAATCAATTTTTGTAAGAACAGGAATGATAACAAGCCCAGATTCACGAGCCATGGCGAGGGTGGTCAATGTTTGTGCCTGCACTCCCTGAGTGGCATCCACGAGCAAAATAGAGCCTTCCACTGCCTTTAGAGCACGAGAAACTTCATAGTAGAAGTCGATATGTCCTGGAGTATCAATCAAGTTCAAAACATAATTTTGATTGTCTTTTGGGTTTTTGTACCCCATTCGAACCGGGCGCATCTTTATGGTGATTCCCCTTTCCTTTTCCAG
>CAZTQI010000051.1:0-4537 GCA_964615805.1 uncultured Candidatus Saccharibacteria bacterium
TCCTCTCAGCTAATTTTGCATATTGCTCCTCGTGAGTCACCATAATAATTGTCTGTCCTTCCTTATGAAGATCCTGAAACATTTTCATTACAAGCCCTGAAGAATAATTATCGAGGTTTGCTGTTGGCTCATCAGCAAAAAGAATTTTTGGTTTGTGAGCAACCGCTCTTGTAATACTCACCCGCTGTTGTTCCCCCCCAGACATTTGACTAGGAAGAAAATCAATACGGTGATCAAGCCCAGCTTTTGTTAGTGAAGCTACAGCAATTTCATAAGCATCTTTTTTTGACATTCCTTGCATTAATAGTGGAAGTGCAACATTTTCCTTTGCTGTTAAATCTGGAAGTAGTGCATAATCTTGAAAAACATATCCAAGCTCAGTTAATCTAAAATTTGTTTTTTCATCTGAAGTCATATCATGAGCGTTATGTCCTTCGATAATTATTTCACCCGAAGTTGGCTCATCTAGTAAACTTACTTGATACATGAACGTGCTTTTACCAGCGCCCGAGCGTCCCATAATCGCAATGAATTCCCCGCTCTCAGCCTCAAAATCCACACCCTTAAGAACAGGGGTTATTTTGTCACCATCGATGAAAGTTTTTACTAAATTTTTTACACTGATCATATTTTTAGGTAGAATTAGGAATTAAGAATTAGGAATTAAGAATGACTTCGACTTCGTAATTAATCCCTGAAGAAGCCTATGAACATACTCTGATTGTACTATTAATTTCTCATATTCACCCTCAGAAATATACTTAATATCTCTTGAAATAATTATTTGATTAGTTAATTCTATGAGAGACCCTTGGGCAAGGTAATAGAACTGAACTTTTTCTTTATACCCCTTCCTTCCAAATCCTTCAACGATATTTGATGTTATTGATACAACAGCCCTTCTCATTTGACTAACAAGACCAAATATTTCTTCCTTTGGAAATTTTTTTGTTAAAGAATAAGTCAAAAGAACCAAACGATGTCCTTCCTTCCACACAATCAGATCTGTGAATTTTTTTATCTTTTCTTCTGGCATTTGTATTTATTCTTAATTCTTAATTCCTAATTCTTAATTCTCTCGACTCTATCTCCCCAAGATAGAATCTAACGTATTTTTCCTAACAATCATTCTTGCTGGTATGTATCCCGCTATCATTGTTGCAACAATCAGCAATGCGATTCTTAAAGTTGTCCCAAATGCTGTTGCAACCAAAATGCCATCACTAAAAGGAAAATTGATTGGGTGAGCATTTACATATGGAACCAAAAATCCGTACAAAAGAAGCAGGCCAATCGCTGATCCAGCTATTGCATAGAAAACAGACTGAATCAAATATGAAAATTCAATCGTTCTTCCACTAATACCGATCCCCTTCAAAATTCCAATAAATTTTCTTCTCGTGATTGCATTAATGAAAATAACAATAAATATAGTGATAGAAGCCACCACAAGACCGATGGAGCTAATCATATTACCCAGTAGAGCAAAAGTATCTTTTATATCTTTCAGAAACTTCGGCTGACCATCCTCAAAAGTTTGAACCTTTGCATACTGCCCCACTCCCGCACGCAACAAGGCATCTCGTATCACTGCAGGATCATTTCCAGGCTTCAAAACCATTGAAATATTATCAACACTATAATCATCTCTTCCAACTATTGCCCTTAATTCTTTATCAACAAAAAATACTTTGGCGCTAATTTCATCAACTTTAGATTTAACAATACCTTTAACTATAACCTCCCGAGTAACATCTCCAATTTTAATTCTAACCTTTGAACCAACTTGCACATTTTCAAGCTGACTAAAACCAGGAGCCTCTATCGGTAAGTATTTTTTAATAAGCATTGAGCCGAGTAAAATTTTATCATAGTCATCAGGTCTCAAATATTCACCCTCAATAACTCTTTTTGAAAGATTGGTCACAGCATCCTCTTTTTCAGGATCTATTCCCATAAATGTTGTGTTTGCACTCTCAATTTCTCCTTCCTTTACCCTACTCTGATAGTTTGCCTCAATCTTTCCACCCGCAGAATATCTTGCGGTATATCTATCTACCTCAGAAGTTTGATTTAATATACTTAAAATCATCGGTGTGTTCTCTATATAATCTTTTTTATTCAATCTAGAAATTGTTACATCACCAAAATATTGTGACTTAAAAGCAACAACAGAGCCTTCAATAAGACCAACAAGAAGCCCTGATACAACAACAAGGTTTAGGAAAGTGGTTGTCCATTTGTTGGCTCTACGCACTTGTCGCCAAGCTAGATAAAATCCTATACGAATAAACTGTGGCATATTATATAGTTGGATTTAATAATACTTGATCGTCTGTATTCAAACCTGAAAGCACCTCAACGTTTCCACGTGAATCCTTTTCACCAATTTTAATTTCCTTCTCAATTGGATCATCTTTTGTTTTTATTTGAACGAATTTTACATTATTTTTATCATAAACAGCGCGAAGTGGAATAATTGAAATTCCATCTTTTTTTCCTGTCTCAATTTTAATATTTGCTGTCATCCCCGGTCTAATTCGTGCATCAGCGCTCTCAAAAGCCAATCGTACTTTATATGTTGCAACCCCATCTTTCACTGTTTCTGCTGGGTCAATTTTTATAACAGTCGCCCCAAATTCAGAAGTTGCTCCAAAAGCATCCAAATTAACTCTGGCTTTATCCTTCACATCAACACCAGAAATATTTAACTCAGGAATATACGCCTCAATTTCATATGATTCACTAATTAATGAAACAAGACTCATACTAGGTGATATTGCTTCACCAACTTTTGCATCTTGTATTGAAACAATACCAGAAAAAGGTGCTCTCATATATGTCTTGGCAATTTGCGTTTTGAGAGCATCCACAGAAGACTGAGCGGAGCGAACCTTTGCTTCCTGCACAGGTTTTCCAGAAGAAGTTGAACGTATACCTTCTTGTGTGGAAGTAATTGCACTTAAAGCATTATTTATATTTGTGCGAGCAAGTGCTACATCATTTTTATATTTATCAATAGTTGTTTGTGAAAGTGTATTGTTTGGTTCAAAACTATTAACGGCGCGCGACACATCATTAAGAAAAGCTTTTAAAATTGTCATATATCCACGCACAGTATCTGCGTTTGAAACCGTAACATTATCCGCAGTAATTTTTGAATTTAATGTTTCCCATTTCTCTAAAGTTTCCTCGATTACTATCCTCTGATTATTTATTTTTTCCTTTAAATCATAATCATTGAATGCAAATAAAATTTTTGGATTTCCTGTGTCTGCATCCTCAAAAAATTGGTCTGTCTTATTACGAATAGCATCATCAGAAAATGTAAAACCATCAAGAATAGCGTCTACCAACTTTCTTTTTGCTGTTGTTACCTCTGTAGCCTGATTATCACCATTTTGAAGTTGATCAAGTTTGGCTTGTTCTCCAGCAAGATCAGCTTGTGCTTTTTCTAAATTTGCTTGAAGCGAACTTGAGTCCAGTGATGCGATCACATCACCCACTACAACTCTTTGCCCAACATCTTTATTTACAGCATTTACAGTACCAGCAGTTTCAAAAGAGAGACTTACATCTTTTGAAGAAATAACTTTTCCAGCAACACTAACTTCGTTTATAAGTGATCCTTTTGTGAGCTTTACAAATTCACCAGTATTATTACCTCTGTTTTCGTAATAATAGACACCTCCCGCAATTATTAAAATTAAACCGATAATGTAGTAAATATTCTTTTTTAAAAATGAAAAAATCTTTGGTGACATAACGATATTATAGCATGCATTGAGTTGTGAGTTAAGAGTTAAGATCTTATTACAACTAATCATTACACTATAAAAAGAGCAAATATTTAGCTAGTCCAATTCGCTTGACTCTTATTATATTTGCTGTAGTTTTAGTGTAAATCTAGTACAAAAACAACCCCAGCAAGTCATGGAAACACAAACTGTTTATTGTAAATGCGGAAAGCCAGCAAAAAGGTCCTTTCATCTCGGAACACGCCATATTCATGAAAACGGCCACGGTAACAGCAGTCAAGGTGGTGCTTGTTGCCATAGTCAATGGTGTTTTCTGAAACTGACTGTATTGAGTCTATTTCAAGAACTTGTCAATGAACACGATCGTATAAAAAGGTCCGGTCAAGGAACCGACCTCACATTAACACGAAAGATTCCGGATGATTTTTACGATTTTTAACAACACTATCTCAAACTAGGAAACACCTAGTTTGTAATAGTGTTTTTTTATTCCCCGTGTCGAAAAAGCTCTCAGCAGGGGCTTTTTCGGCACAAAAATAACAGCCTGTTTTCCATGTGGTCGAGGAAAACAGCCCGCCACCTTTCACAATTAACCATTGTCCACAATTAGCAATTAAACAGAAAGGTTCCCTAAAATAATCGCCCCGAACGAGTTAGCGAAGATGCTAAAATTTTACGAGCTTTTTAGAAAAATCAAGCTGTTTGAGTGAGCTTGGGTGGGACACAAGCGCAAGACTCATTGAGATATTTATGAGCTTGCGAAATAAATATCCAATGAG
>CAZTQI010000052.1:0-4459 GCA_964615805.1 uncultured Candidatus Saccharibacteria bacterium
AAAGCATGGTCTTTTTGTAATCAAAAAGTTTGCGCCGAAGCCGAAGCGAGGAGCCGCAGGGCGACGGAGCGGTCGGGGAAAATAATATCGAACGTCATTCGACACCCGACAAAATCTTTATATCCGCGCCAACCGCATTTAATCTCTCTGCAATTTCTTCATACCCACGCTTGATTGAATACACATTTCGAAGTACCGATTTGCCTTCGGCGGCGAGCATGGCGATCATAATAATCACAGCAGGCCTTAGTGCAGGCGGACACACAACTTGCGAGGCTTTGAGCTTTGTTGGCCCTGCCACGAAAACACGATGCGGGTCTGCAAGTGTAATCTGTGCACCTAATCTATTTAGCTCTGTAAAATATACAGCTCTGTTTTCCCACATCCAATCATGAATTAAAGTTGTACCCTCGGCCTGAGTCATGATAGGGACAAAGAAAGGAAGGTTATCAGTGTTAATTCCTGGGTACGGCTGAGCATGAAGCTTATCGTGAGGAGCTTTTAATTTTGAAGGATATACAGTGATATCGACAAGTTTTGTTCTCCCATTTGCAGAAAAATATATTTTTGACTTATCATACTTGAGTCCCATTTTTTCGAGTTTCAAAATTTCAAGAGCAAGAAAATCTATGGGGCACCTTTTCACCGTAAGTGTGGAGCCTGTGGTGATAGCCGCAGAAAGAAACATCATTGATTCTATAGGGTCCTCGCTGTTTGTGTATTCAACTGGAGTATTAATTCCCCCGATTCCATGAATCGTTAGGTTTGTTGTACCGATCCCTTCGATTTTTACACCTAGTTTTTCCATAAAGAAACAAACATCTTGTACTTGATAATTTGGTGGAGCAAATTGAATTGTTGATACACCTTTAATACCACCAGCAGCAATAATTATATTTTCTGCCGCCGTGTCACTAGACTCATACATCACAACATCTGCCGGCTTCAATTTTTTATGTGAAATCAAATAATGGTCATTTTTTGAAATGATTTTTACTCCAAAATTTTCTAAACCATATTTATGCGCAGTTATTGTCCTGTCTCCCATTTTACATCCACCAGCATGTGGTAGCTTGAAACTTGGAAGGTGATGCACAAGAGCACCAATCATCATAAGAGCTGAGCGGATACGCCCCGCAGAAGTATCATCAAGTTTTTCCATCGCGAAAACTTTTGGTGGAGCTATCTCAATACTATTTTTATCAATCCATTTTACCGATACCCCAATGCTTTCCATGATTTCGATAAGCCGGTAAACCTCTTCAATCTTTGGAATTCCATGAAGAGTTGTTTTTGCTTTATTTAAAAGTGAGGCACAAAGAAGTCCCATCGCTCCATTTTTCGAAGAGTTTGTGACAACAGAGCCGTGAAGTTTTTTTCCTCCTATAATTTCAAAATCAATTGAGGGTGAAAGTGAAATAATCTTTCTTCCAAGAGCCTTGCTAATTTTTTCTATTTCTCCTGTTGTAAAATTCTGCTTACCCGCCTCCATACGAGCAACCGCACTCTGGGAAGTGTTTAAAAGTTTAGCAAAATCATCCTGAGTCATCCCCCGTTCTTCGCGAAGTGATTTAATAAAGAAACCGATATGGTGGGCTGTGTTATCCTTTGTCATCCTTTTTATAATTAATTATCCTTTAATGTTCAAACTGTTATTTAGCATCCTGTGTTGTTGTATTTCAAATCTTACCAACCGGATGAATTTTTAATTTCTAATTTTTAATTTTCAAGTCCCAGTTTATTGCATTATCTGGGATAAATAATGTCTTAATTCCTAAATTTTTAATAAAATCAAAAACTTACCATTTTGATATCATTCTCAACCAATTCTTACCATCTCCTTATGTCATCCTCGCGAATGCGGGGATCCATGTTTGCATTCCTGTTTTAAACATTTAAACATTATTTAAAAATTGGAAATTAAAAATTATTTTCTAGTGATTACTCACTAGAAAATTATATCACATATGATATATTATTAATATATGGAATATTGTGGAAAATATAGTTTAAAAAATCATTCAACACTAAAAATTGGCCCTGTAAATGGGAAAGTTGTTTATATTGATAAAAAGGAAGATATTGAGTCCGCAGTAGATATGGCAAAAGAACTCAAACTTACTCCCTATCCCCTAGGAAGCGGCTCAAATACCATCTTTTCTGATTCAGTTGTGGATAAGTATCTTTTCCTAATTCCGAGAGCCTCCGCTCTATCTGTCATTCCGGCGGAGGCCGGAATCCAGTCTGAAGAATCAAAAACATGGAGTCACGAGTATTTTTCTACTGAAAAATCTCTCGACCCCGACTCGCACCGTCGTGCTCCGTCTTTGAAATTGGGTCCCACCCCAATTTCAACTCATCTTCATGAGAATGACAATGCGGGAGAGGATGACAATTCAGTCCTCATGCAAATCGATGCCGGCCTAGAATGGGACAAGGCAGTCGAACAAACTGTAGAAATGGGACTTTCTGGTCTTGAGGCACTTTCCTGGATCCCAGGGCTTGTAGGAGCCTCTCCTGTGCAAAATATCGGAGCATATGGAGCAGAAGCCAAAGACTCAATCCACACAGTTCACACGTTTGATATGAAAGAAAAAAAGTATGTGGATTTTAATAATAAGGATTGTGAATTTGAATACAGAAACAGTATATTTAAAAAAAACCCAGGCAGATATTTTATTTATGCAGTAACATTTTCTCTTTCTAAAATTCCACCTTCAGTTCCTCAATACAAAGATGTAATTTCATATTTTGAATCAAAAAATAACAAAAACCCGACCCTTAAAGAAATTCGTGAAGCGATAATTGAAATACGAAAAGCCAAACTCCCAGACCCAAAAATAACCCCAAACGCCGGATCATATTTTGGAAACCCAATTGTTTCAAAAGAAACCGCCAGCAATCTTCTCGATAAATTCCCCGAAATTCCAATGTTTGATTTTGAACCCTCCCCATCTGTCATTACTTCTCCTCTGTCATTCCCGCGAAGGCGGGAATCCATGGATCCTCGCATTCGCAAGGATGACAAGCAGGAATACAAAAAACTTTTTGCAGGTTGGTTGATCGATAAAGCAGGACTAAAGGGATACGAAAAAAGCAACTTTAGTATTCACAAAAACCATGCACTTGTGATTATTGGAAATGGGAAAGGTACCCTTCCTGAATTACTGGAATTTGAGAATTTAATAAAACAAAAAGTTTTCGAGATGTTTGGGGTGGAGTTAGAAAGAGAGCCAGTAGTAGTGAAATAAGGAATGATTCATGATTTAAGATTCATGATTCAAGAATAAATACAAAACACATTAATTAAAGTTTCTGTTCCGTTCCTAAATCATGAATCTTAAATCTTAAATCTGCGCCTTTGGCGCACTACCACTCAAAATCACCCTTCACATAATCCGTCAATTTCTTCATATCGGCCACTCTGTCGTCTGAGCCCAAAACAACAATATAGAGCGTCCCACGAGGCGCCTGGAGGGCTAATAAGAGGTTTTGTTTGGCTATCTCAGTCTGACCTGTCTTTCCGCCAATTATTGGAAAAGGTAAATCCTGTCCAATAAATTCATAAGTCGACACAGCTGTGTGATGAAGCGAACCATCCAATTTTAATATTTGAGTTGCAGGCAAACTCATAATATCCACAAGCTCTGGATGCTTTACTATAAGTTTTTTCATTAAGACTACAACATCGGATGCGGTAGAAATATTTACCCCTCCCCATTCCCCATCAAGCCCTGTGCAATTAAAAAACCTAGTTGATTTAGCTCCATTATTATTCGCGTAAGAATTCATCCTCTCAATTATATTTCCACTTTCGTTTTCGCAAATCGCTCTAGCTGCATCATTATCAGACTCCACAAGCATCGACTTTACAAGTTCTTTCACTGGCAATATATCACCAATGTTATACCGATTCATTGTTCCTCTATCAATAGTACTTGTAGAAAATTGCGCTAAAAGTGAGCCTGAGCTGTTGAGTGCCACCATAGCTGTTGCAATTTTTGTTATACTTGCAATAGGAAGTTTTTGGTCTATGTTTTTTATCACCAAATATTTTTCTCCAGCTTCTCCATCGTAAACAACTAAATATGCCTTTGCTGTAAGTTCTGGAAAAGAAAGTGAACCAATTTTTTGCTTAGGATACAAAGTACCTTCATTTTTTGAAAACACCTCCAAGAACCCCGCAATAAAATTAGGGTTGGTAGAATTTTTCTTGGCAACTTGAAAGGAGTATGCGCCCAATATTACGAATATTGATACAATAATTACTACAGAGATTTTCTTCATATTTGCAGTTTAACACAAATTCCTGGATATTATAAACACACAATTTTGCTTGTATTTTTTCAACTTTTTGGTATTATGCCTTTATTAATGAGCACGTCTTATTGCAAATTAAAAACAAAATATTGCGCGCATAGCTCAGCTGGTAGAGCATTCGACTGATACTCGAAAGGTC
>CAZTQI010000053.1:0-4302 GCA_964615805.1 uncultured Candidatus Saccharibacteria bacterium
AATGCGTGGCCGCGTTCCCCGAATTCAATTTCGTCTGGGCTGTCCGCCATGCGGACGGCACCTGGAGTCTAAAACAAAACAGAGGAGGTCAGAATGTTGTGTCATAAATGTCCGCACTTCGGAAAATTCGAAGGTCAGATATGGGAACAAACCCCATGCGCCAAATGTCAGTTACGTAATAATTCGAGTCGCACGCGAAAGTTTAACGAGGAGGGCGCGGACGGAGCGCAGGAAGAGGTATATGCGAGACAGCCTTATGAAGGCATGACCGGCAGCGATGACGATCCGCTGATCCCCTTGTCAGTTCTTGGCAAGGCGATGGCTTGCTGGATCAGCCTGACCCTCCCGGCGCGGGAAGTATTCAGCTTGAGGATGCAGAATCGATCGCTCGCCAGGATAGCGAATCTACTTGGTTGTAAAAAGCAATCCGTGGCAGGTGTCTTGGAAAGAGCCATAAAAGAGAATCCGATCATGGCCTCTCTGGCTGCCGGCGGACAGGAGCACAGGAAAGGACGCAAGCGTAAAATATTCCCTCAGCAACCGGGTCTATAAAAAAAGACTGCACTGTGAAGAATAACCAACACAGTGCAGTCGGGTCGTTTTATGCGAAGTGCTCTCTTCAGCGTTTGCGTTCAAAATAGGCCGACAACATTACTTATGCCTTTGCCCACCGAATAAATGGCTATATACCATTTTGCTGCAAAGCATATTTCAATAGGTCTCGGATTTTCTCCACCGTAAAAGACGGGGGAGTCTGCGTGCAAGGAACACGACCTAATATTTTCAGTAGGTCTTGAGGAAAGAGTTTGGGAGGGTGTAGCAGATCACACCAGAGTAACTTACAAGCATGAAAAGACCCGATTCTTCTTGCACGTGATCGATATAAGGCATCCCATTTCTGAAGTTTTTTTTCGTCCGAGTAGTTTTGCCATCCATCTTCAATATGGGCATTCGTTTGAGCATATGGTATGGGCGGATTACCGAATACCATGCAATTGCTTGGAAGTGGTTCGCTATTTTCATTATACCAATCAGCCGCCTCCTTATGTGACTTGAAACTCACATACACTTTTAAGTGCGCAACTACCTTATAATGAGGCGCTATCTGTTGACCAAAAGATGACTTCACTGTGAGGTATAGTATTTCGTCATTTTCAAGTAAGCGGGGCGCAAACTTTCCTAAACGGCAAATTGCAGAAACTGATGGAAAATGTGATTGTAAATCAGGCTCTCGTCTACAGGATCCGTCGACATAGACAGGCAAGTTAAAGGTTGCTGATGCGCGTCTACCTTTAGACGTAACTGCCAAAGGACGATAGGTAACAAGAAACGCTCTCATAAACTCGCGGCATTTGTAATAAAAGCAAGTACCAAGTAAACATTAACGTTCTAATAAAACAAACGGAATATTGGTACTCCTAGAATTTTTGTTAATTCAAAGAGAACTTGTTTCTGCTGAATCATCTCTAAAAACAATACTTCCAGATGGAATACAAAACCGATCAGAGAACTGATTACCCAATAAACGAGCTGTTATCGAGTCTGCACTTTTACTTTCGTCTTTCTTATAAACTAACTCATCAAAAATTATAATCTGAAGGTTTTTAATTTCACCTCTATAATATTTACTTTCGCTACCAGAAAACGACAAAACATCCTTATTTCTTATATCAATAACAGGAGTGCTCCTTTCCGTTTCTTCCATTTTTATATCGAACAACCTTGAAAAGTCCTCACTTAATGTTTGAACCGTGGGTGAAGTGAAATCAAATAACACTTTAACTGCTACTGGTGGCAGAACAAAACAACGTAAACAATTGTTTTCATCTGCGAATAGCGTAAGTTTGCTTTTTTGATCGAAGTAGTAAGTCCCTGTCCGGACATTCTTGCCTTCATCTTTATTAAACTTGATAATGTCATTAGTAGTACACCTGAAGTTTAATCTAGCAAAAACAAACAAAGCTTCATCTATCGGCATACCTAAATAAACATTTTTTGCCACAATCGTTTTTTTAGCCATCTCTATGGCCCGCCAATTGATATACGACGTTCTTTCATCTGGTGTCTTATCGCAAAAAGCCACCTTTTTATCAAAAACCCTTTTTTTGTGTTCGAAAGTAGATAGTTCGTTTTTTGCTAGTTCAGACCCCGCATCAGCAGCTCGTTGATACCATTTGACAGCATCGCGCACATTTTGAGGGATTAATGATAATGATCCGGTTTGATAACACCTAGCCAAATAGCACATTGCTTCTGGTTCCCCCGCCTCCGCTGCTTCCCGAACCAACTTCAATCCTTCCTTAAAATTCGAATCATCTCGATTATTCTGTGTTTCATAGAAATCATAATCCCTTTCTTCAAAAGACAGCCTGCGGATACAAGAACCTTCTAATTGATACCGACCTAATAAATACAAAACCTTGCTTGATTTAAGCATTGAACGGTCAACCCACTTCAATACCGACTCTGGGTCTCGTTGATCACAGCTAGATGGTGCAGTCTGCATTAAAAGTGACATGCCAATATGGAATTTTTTTGCTTCGCTAATGCCAGATAAGGTGTCATCTTTACTTCTATTTCGTGCGAGTTCTTCGCTAATACACTTAAGTAAAAGACAGCCGTGGAGATTCGCCGTGGAAATAACATCTCCTTTTTCAGAGGCCCTAGCATAATATTTAATAGCATCCTCTAAATCATAGGATCCCACTTTATGTATGAATTGTGCGCACTTTCGACTTGAAACCATATCGCCACTCTTTGCTGCCTTTTCAAACTGGGAGCGTACGGCATCATAGGATTCAATGGGAAGCTTGGCTCCAACCATATTTACAATCCCCCTGTCTCGTTGAAATGATGCGTAAGCATTTAATGCCATCTCCAATGCGGCTTCACTTGTGCGACTTTTTAGCAGGTAAGCTTCATCCTTTTGGAGTCGACCTAAAATATATTGCGCCTTTCTATTATCCTTCTCTGCACTACGCCTAAACCATTCTATTGCTTCATTTACATTTTTTTCGACTCCGATTCCATTCCCATAGCAATAACCTAAGCTATACATCGCATCTGAATTATCTTTTTCATACGCGACGGTGAAGCACCGGATCGCATTAGTAGGATCAAGAAAACAGCCATCTTTAAGCGACAAATATGCCTGGCCTAAGGCATTCAAAGCTTTAGCATCTCCGCCTTCAGTTGCTTTTTTTAGAATATCGACCCCTTTTTCCAAGTCAACCTTAGTATTGAGGTTGCCATTAAGATAGCACTGTCCAAGCTTAATCTGTGCTTCTGTATAACCCTGATCTGCAGACTTTCGATACATTTCAAAAATCATTTCTGCATTTGGTTTCGCGTCCAACATAAGTGTTTCCGCATAATTAAACTGCGCAATACGATCTCCGCCTTTTGCATCTGATTCCAATTTTTCCAACCTATCTTTTTTTTCTTTAATTAACCTTTTTTCCTCGTTTTCCCTCGCAATAGAAGCTTCGATACGGAGCAGCTCCAGTCTTTTGTTTTCTTCTATTCTATTTTTTTCTAGTATTTCTTGTTCTTTCTTAATACGAGTTTCTTCTGCTATTCTCTGTTTTTCAAGTGCAAGTCGATTATGTTCCGCTATCAACTCTTCTGGGCAATATAGCGTTGATTGCTCAACTAATTTAGTATCAAGTGACACAATCTCTGTTTTGCCGGTCTCAATATTAATCCGCCAAATCTCACGCTTTTCTAAAAAAACCATAAAGAATTCAAATTTATAAGTTTTTTTACCTAGTTCGCAAACTTTAATAAAGGCCGGTTGGTTACCAAAATTATCAAGTTTGGTTTTGACTTCAGAATTCAGAGCTTTCGCTAAGTTGAATAATTTAACTCCCGACGGTCCCTGTTCGACAGAATCACTTATCTTGAACCATTTAGACGTAAGCGATTTTTTCAGGTAGTCCGTTTTCACCGTAATAATCCCTGATGAAACACAGGACATAAGAAAAGAAGAACAAAAAGTGATTAAGCTAACATGGTACATTATTCTTTTATACATAAACTCAACCTTTACAAAATTTTATCACCGTGAAAAGCAACAACACAAATAATGTTGTATGTCTCGCACAATCACAAGTCACAAAAAGTTTTTTTATCTTTTCACAAGTTGACCTATTTGTCGACTCATAAAGTTGAGAAATTCTCAGTTAATTACGCAATTTAAGTTAGAAACACTTTTCAGATCAAAGGTAAGTGTACGCTTTATTAAAAAACGACTTCAGCCCGTCCGGCTTATGAGGACCGGTTTTTGGCTACCTTTTCCCGCAT
>CAZTQI010000054.1:0-4294 GCA_964615805.1 uncultured Candidatus Saccharibacteria bacterium
GCACGTCGAGTTCTTGATTTTTCGTAAAGAAAAGTGACTAAAAATTTATTAGCATTGTAGCGCTTTAGTGAGGGAAATTATATTTGAAAATTATTATCCCTGTGCCTCTAATACCACCACATCTCCATCTTTACCATCCAAATCTTTCCTTTTCAGCGTTAGTTTATCGATAGCCTTCACACCCTCAGCATCACTTTCTTTCAAAAATATCTTTAAGGCATCCTTATCCCCCACATCACCAAAATGAACAGGAATAACAATTTTTGCCTCCATCTTCACGGCGAGCTTTGAAGCTTCCACCGCATTAAGCACTCCTTGACCACCAATAGGTACAAAAAGTATATCCACACCATCAACAGCTTCTTTGACTTCCGTAGAAAGATTTGCACCATCATGCGCACCAAGAAAACAAACATTCATTCCATCCACTATAAAAGAGTAGATTGTATTTATTCTCTCTTCCCCATCATAATTTGACGGCGAAGCAAAACCTTTTACAAAAATACCACCGACTTCGTATTCGCCTGGACCAGAAATTACAAAAGGGTTTCTATCTCCATGAGCAAGCATATCCACCCCATTCATATCCTCATGATTTATTGAGCAAAGTGCAATATCAGCACCAAAGCGAGAGCTTTTGTGTTTAGAAGTTTTTGAAATGGGGTTTATAGCAATAGTCAAATCCCCTTGCTGGATTTTTATAAACTGAAGTCCTTGGTATGTAATTATCATAAAGAGGAGTATAGCAAAAAAGAAGGAATTGTTCTAGATGTTATAAATGTTGTAATCGTTCTACATGTGAATTTCGAAGGCAAGGCCTTGGTACACCAGTTATAAATGTTGTAATCGTTCTACATGTGAATTTCGAAGACAAGGCCTTGGTACACCAAAAAGAAGAAACTGTTCTAGAGGTTCCAAATGTTGTAATTGTTCAAGGTGTGAATTCTTAAGAGGTTATCAGAGCAAGGCTCTGATTACTTTTTTGATACCTATGGTACCGCCTTACTCAACACACGGCTTTATTTGTTCCTGTGAACTACCTCCTCCATCATAATGAAGGTTATACACCACACCGTCAGAAAAAGATACATATTTGGAAAAAAGATTCGTCGGAATTTTATTAACATCTGACCAATAATATACATAAAGTTTTCCATTTTCCTTCTGGCTAGTGTCGTAGCTTTTTCCACCACACCAATTATTATCATCCTCAAATCCGATAATGTAATTATTTGCACCAAAAGGCTTAGGCGGTAAGCTTGGTAGATAAGTGGGAATCAATTGAAGATTATTAGCATTGAGTGCACCCTCAGTAGGATAAGAACCAGTTGAAGTTCTATATAGCTCCGCTGCGTTTTTAATTTGAAGCATTGCAGATACTGAAGCTGAAGCTTTTGCCTTATTCCTCGCTGTTGCCAAACTTGCTAAGACAATAGATGAAAGAAAGCCAATAATTGATATAACAACCAGAAGTTCAATTAAAGTGAAGCCAGTAGTAGTTTTTCGACTACGAAAAGTACTACCAGGCATGCCCTTTGCTTTTTTTTGTTTAAATTTAAAAATATTCATAAAATTATATTATTAAAAAAACCAATTTTGATAATACAAAGAAAATTACAGCCATGAGCACAAGCTCGACATTTGCTGTACATTTACCTTTTGCAATTCCTTTTTTAACTAGAAAGCCGGCCACACCTTTTTGTGCGGACGTTTTTTCACAACAAGTAAGCCAGCACACAAATCCTTTTTTAGATTTTGACATGAATAAATTATAACACATTTCAAATTTAAAATTAAAAATGAAAAATTAAAAATGTGGATAAAAAATATAGTCAGTTTTTTTGTGTACCCACAAAAAAACAGCCCGCTAATTGTGCCAGTGAGTATTGGGGTCAAGGAGTTTATTAATACTTTCTGCGAGCATCTGGAGCCGAAAAGCACGGTCTTTTTGTAATCAAAAAGTTTTCGGTGAAGCCGAAGCGAGCCCCTGCTGTGGGGCGGAGCGGTCGCAGAAAGTATTAATAAACCACCCCTTTACTAATCCCCCAAAAAATGCTAATGTCTCCAAGTTGTTTAATAGCCCGAGATTTGTAGTAAACCCGTATGTGTCACTCTTGTCCCTCAATACGAAAATACAAAACTCACACAACACTAAATTATGTCTACAGACACTATTGTAGAGGATATCTCTACAGCTGACATCAAGCCGAAAAAAGAAGGCGTGATGGCGCAAATTGTTAGCACTACAGCAAACCCACCAGCAGTTGGTGACCTTATCGAAGGAACTGTAATTGAACTTGTTAAATCAAGACTATATGTTGATCTAGCACCATTTGGTACTGGTATTATTTATGGTAAAGAATTTATCAATGCTCGAGATATTATCCGAAAAATTCGCACAAACGACAAAGTAACAGCTAAGGTTGTTGATGTCGCAAACGAAGAAGGATACATTGAGCTTTCTCTTAAAGAGGCAAAACAAGCTCTTGTGTGGAGTGAAATTGAAGATGCTATCAAAGCAAAGACAGTATTCGAGCTTCCTATTCTTGACGCAAACAAAGGTGGGCTTTTGCTTTCATGGCAAGGTGTGCAAGGATTTCTTCCTGCATCACAACTTAAAGCAGAGCATTACCCTCGTGTAGAAGATGGTGATAAGGATAAGATTCTTGAAGAACTAAAGAAACTAATAAATACAAAAATTGCTGTTTCCATCATTGGAGCAACTCCAAAGGACGGCAAACTAATCTTCTCTGAAAAGAACCTTGAACAAAAAGATAAGGAGAAAATTGTTGGCAAATACAAAGTTGGCGATATTCTAGATGGTGAAGTTACAGGTATTGTTGAATTCGGTGTATTCGTGAAAGTTGAAGACGGTCTAGAAGGACTTGTTCATATTTCAGAAATCGACTGGGGTCTTGTGGAGAATCCAAAGGCACTATTTAAGGTTGCAGATAAAGTAAAAGTAAAGGTTATTGAGGTGAAGGAAGGAAAAATCTCACTTTCAATCAAAGCGCTTAAGGAAAACCCATGGCTTGAAGCAGGAGCTACATATAAAAAAGATCAGCAAGTACGAGCTATTGTTATCAAATTTAACAAACATGGTGCACTTGCATCTATTGCAGAGGGTGTCGCAGGACTTGTACACGTTTCAGAATTTGGTAGTGAAGAAAAACTAAAACAAACTCTAGAACTTGGTAAAATCTACGATTTCAAGATCACTCTATTTGAACCAAAAGATCAGCGAATGACACTTTCATACGTTGGAGAGAAGAAATAATTTTTTGGTTACAAAAATTTATTTCTAAGACCTCCTCTCCAACGAGCATAAAGCCCCGCACGAAGTGCGGGGCTTTTGTGTACCTTCCGAACTTGACTCAGCCTTATTTTTTCAGTAATATCCGATTCGGCTACAGAACAAAAGGAAGGAATACCATGCAAACTGGAAATGTATCACAAACACAACCCGCATCAGGTTTTGCCTATAGCGGAATCAAAATCGTCGATGGCCAACCAAGACAATCGCAACAAGTTGTCTACAGAGGCTATATCGGGGGACGCCACGTCGTGAACGATGGGGCACATGACTACCATGCGACTCGAACGAGCAAAGATGGAGAAGAGCCAGTTTTCAGCTTTAATACCGCTGACAAAGTTCACTAATTGGCGAAACGAAAGCGAGCATAGCCGAATCAACCATAACAAAGGCATACGGTGTCCAGCTAGGTATTGAACTTCTAACCGGACCGGGAACAGCTCCCATTGTTTCTCAAGGAGATTTCGACCATACCATTATCGTTGATGTACCTGATAACTTGGTAAATTCAGTTACTTCAATATTCGATATATGGAGATGGACAATCACCGAACCACAACCCGAAGACCAAAACTAACCCAAGTTTTGGTCTTTTTCTTTAACTAATATATCGCCCACATCTATGGTACGCGACCGCGTAGCCTAGTTGTATGAGATATTATTAGATTTTAATATACACAAACCTGACGCTATAGCATCAGGTTTGTGTATTAACTTTACATTTTACTTTTTAAATTTTTAATTAAATTTAATTTTCAATTAAATTTTGTCATCGCCATCTCCACCCCTTCTTTCACAAAAGTCTCAATAGCTTCAGATGCGTGCTTTCCTATCTTTTTTAGCTCCAACATTTCCGCATCCTTAAAAGCTCCCAGAATGTGTTTTGCAACAACGTCATCACCTGACGGCTTTTTTGTTTTCCCTCCAGGAGTCTTTGGAGAAATACCCACACGAAAACGAGTAAATTCCAAAGTCTTAATT
>CAZTQI010000055.1:0-2498 GCA_964615805.1 uncultured Candidatus Saccharibacteria bacterium
TTATGGGAACAAACTCTTGGCTTGCTTTTGCGTTTTCTGCTACGGTGTTGGACATATAAATAAGTTTAAAGTTTAAAGTTGAAAGTATAAAGTTGAATTAACTACTATTATAACAGAAAAAATTATTTTAGTTTTTCGTTAATATCTAAACTCCAAGAAAGTTCTTTCAGTTTATCTTGTGAAATTGCAGGGATTTTATATTTTGGTTCTTTGGAATGTAATTCAACTTTAACATCATCTTTTGGTTTTTCTTTATTCCAATTCTTTTTCCAAATGTAGAGTTTTGAACCAAAATAATATTTGATAGCCGATTCCACAACATCAATAAAGGGTCTGTTATTTATCTTGTAAAAAGAAAGCATAACAACAAAGGCCGAAACAGGGATAATTAGCGGTATGGCTAAATATATAGGTAGAAAGTGTATAAAAACATAATCCAAACTTCCTCCACCTACCAAATAAATGAATTGTTTGAGGGTTAGTGATCCAAAAATTTGATCTTCAACTTCAATAAATTGAGGAATTTGATATTGCATAGTTATATTATATAGTAAGAATTAAGAATTAGGAATTTTTCTGTCACCACTGCCTTCTGTCATCCTCGCGAATGCGGGGATCCAGGCTAATTCATAAATAATGATTTAGAGTTATAATTTATTTATGAAAACATATTATGTTTATATACTTGCGAGTTGTCGAAACGGAACTTTATATATTGGAGTAACAAACGATTTGGAACGTAGAGTATATGAACATAAAAATAATTTAATAGATGGATTTACTAAACAATATAACATTCACACATTGGTCTATTTTGAATCAACAGAAGACGTTGAAAGTGCAATAACCAAAGAAAAATCCTTAAAAAAATACAGCAGAGATGACAAACTCAAACTAATTGAAAGCAATAACCCTAATTGGGAAGATTTAAGTCTTGAATTTTAGCCTGGATCCCCGCATTCGCGAGGATGACAATGCGGGGACCTCCGCAGGAATGACACAAGGTTCCTATTATATCGTCTCCTTATATGGATCAAAGGCGGGTTTCTGCGTTGGTTCCATTGAATTTTTCTGTGGGATTTTTTTGAGAGAGATTTCTGTTTCCTTTGGTGCTGTGTGGGTTGGCTCAGAAAGCTTTCTTTCGATAATGTTTTTGGTGGTTATTGGTGCTGTGTACTTCTGCAACACATTTAGAGGTGCGATTTCCGGCAAATTATCCTTAATTTTAGGCTTTTTTTCGATGGTGCTGGGCCTAAAGGTTGGTGTAGGGTTTTCAATTTCGTTGAGTATTGAGTCGCGATCTAGGTCATCTCCCACCCCTTTTTCCTCCGAAGTATCTCCCTCCATCATTGCTTTTCTGATTTTATCAAAAATTAATTCGTTTATATCAAAAGCAATAGCATTAGCTTTTTCTTCATCGACTTCTAAAGTTTCTTTCAAATTACTAACAAAATTCTCTGCTGGTTCTAGGCCAATCATTGTAAGTACGGTCTCTAGCTCAAGAGAAGAAATTTGATCAAGCATTAAATTATGCTTTTCTTTCATTTTTACAATTTCCCCTGTTGTGTCGATTGTAGATATGATATCACGCACTTTCTTTGGGAGTGTGTTTAATTGATTTTGTATTTCTTTTAATGTTTCTGGGTTCATATACTATTTTTTAGGCTCATCTTTTGGTTTTTCGTCTTTTTCTTTCAACATTTCCTTCATTTTTTTGACGACATCATCAGTGCTTTTGTCTTCTTTGCTTTTGCTTAATTCTTTTCTTATGTTGAACGCTGCTTTTCGAGAAGCGTTTGAAGGAATACCTAAATTGAATATTCGAGGACTAGAAAGCTGCTTAGCATATAACTCTTGTCTTACTTTTCCTGCACTCGCTTCTTTTTTGTTATCATCATGCAATTTTTGAAGTTCTTCAATTGATTTACCTTGAAATTCCTTATTTTCTTCTCTCACTTTTGCACCTTCCTTTAGTGTTTTTTCTGCCCATTCATTAAATTTAGCATTGTCTTTGTCGTCTTTGTATTTGTCTTTTTCAAAACCAACATCCATTTTACCTAAAGCTGTTTTAAGCTCTTCAGTGTTTGCTTTCAACTTTTCATCTATTTCAGTCTTTTCTTTTTCTAATGGCTGTTTTATGGCCACCAATTGGGTTGCGTGAGCGTCCTTCTCTTGTCTAAGGTCTGAAATTTTCTTCTCGAGTGCTGAATCTGAGAAATGTCGATCATTGGAAGACGCTTCTTTCGCTTTATACTCTGCCTCAGCTTCCTTAATTTGTTGTTCTAGCAAAAGTGCCTTATCCTCAAATGGTTTTAACTCAGTCTCAATCGCCGTTCTTCTTTCCTCAAGATTCTTTTTGTCTACATTGTTGTTTTCAATTGTTTGTGTCGCCAGAACCTTATCCGCTTTAGCTTTTTTCTGATCATTTAGTAATTCAGAAAGGGTTTTCTCTCCAAGTTTTTTACTGAAATCCTCCCTACTTTTAATTGCGTCTTTTT
>CAZTQI010000055.1:2598-4276 GCA_964615805.1 uncultured Candidatus Saccharibacteria bacterium
GTTTTCTCTCCAAGTTTTTTACTGAAATCCTCCCTACTTTTAATTGCGTCTTTTTGATTTCCAACATAGCCTTTTTTACCTCCAAATTTAGCATCCGCAACACCTTGGGTGGCTTTGAGAGCTGTTCTTCCGATCGCACTTTTAGCCGCCCAATCTCTAAAGCTTTTACTCTCTGAAACTTTGTTTGCTCCCCAACCAAGAGATTGTCTTGCCGAGGCTCCAGCTGTAGATTTAATTCCACCTCCAATATTTCTTGGCGCGTTCTTCATTGCGGTTTGTATTCTATCTGCCCCTGAGTATTTAAGAAGTCCTTTTTGAACAGCACCAGCTCCCGCTGAAGAAAGTGATTTTGCAAACTCCATTCCTTTAATGAGCATAAAGACAAGTACAATAAATCCGAGTATAAAACCTCCGAGGCCGGCTTTTGCGGTAGTTCCATCTGTAAACTTTGCTGCAACATTTCCGTCCATACCACCCATCTTCACTATAGCATCAAGCATTTTTACACTTATCCATATAAAGAAAATCATAATCGGAGCAAAAAAACATTGAGAAAGTAAATCTTTCCAGTAGCTTCCACCAAACAAGCTACCGATTTTGGGTACAGCAATACCAGCTATTCCCACAGGCGACATCATCATGAGCATTATTAGGGTAACAAAACGAACAATAAACAAAATTGAGATTACAAAAAAGAGAACAGAGAGAATGAGTATAAAAACAGCACCCATCACTGAAATAATTAATATTTTTGAATAACTATCAACAACTGTTGATTCTGTTAACAGTTTTTCCAAATGAAGTTTGGTTAGAAAGGCTGCAGCAAGGTTGTTTCCCTTACCACTACCGTCTGTTCCCTGCCCTTGAGTTATTTGATTGTACATTCCCACAGCCAACTGATTCGAAATATCAATTATTGTGGTGGCAAAAAATAAGCTGAAGTTTATAAGTATCGCCACAATAACCACGTTTTTCACCATACTCTTAACTCTCCCAGTATCGGCTTTAAAAATTGTCATTATTGAAGCGTAGAGAAGAAGAAATATAAATGACATATTTATAATATCTCTAAACATACCCCAAATAATTTTTATTATAGAATAAAAACCAGAGGGATCCACCCTGCCTTGCCTATCAAGACCAAGTGTTCCACTAAGATTTACAACGGTATATTGAAATACTGAATCCAAAAGCCAACCAGAAGCTGAAAGAGCCCAACCTGTGATGGTTATGAGAAGGAAGTTAATCGCTTTTACAACCACACAAGCAATGTCACCTTTCGTTAAAGTACAAGACAAATCCGCTTTTAGAGGGTTGCTTTTTGACCCATTAGCAGCGTTTTCAGCAATTTGTTTAGCGTTTGCTTGGGATGTCACATTTGTTTTGGCAACATTGGAGGTTAGAGATCCTGGATCATTTTGGGTTCCTTTGCTAGCTTCTATTTTTTTTTGCTCTTCCGCAAACGCTAATATGCTGTCCGAAGGGACTTTGTAAGGCTCATTTCCTGGGGTGTGATATTCGTAGACACCATCTGCTTCATTGTATGTTAAATAAGTATCATTTGGATTGTGTATTTGACTATTTAAAGCTTCTGGATCAAGGTCTAGTTTTGCCATACCTAATTTTTTAATCGAAAAGCTGTCTTTATCAAGTGGGTCTCCCCATGTCCCATCTGCCT
>CAZTQI010000056.1:0-4194 GCA_964615805.1 uncultured Candidatus Saccharibacteria bacterium
AAGACACCATTAGAAGCGTTTAATGAAGGTGTTGCACTTCAAGGTTGAATGTACGTCCTATCTATTTGACAAAAAAGGTTAATAGTAGTATTTTCACAGTAGATTTTTAAGCATTTCTAGTGAAATAGCTCTTTGATACAAAACAACAAAATAGAAAAATAGAAGATGAAAACACTTATTGTTATTATTGGTTTGATAACTACAGCAATCTCTTACGCATCAATCACCTATTCGGTCGTTGACCTAGGAACACTTGGTGGTAACTCAAGTAGGGCGATGGCAATTAATGCCACCGGACAAATCGTTGGGTTGGGTCACACCTCATCAGGAACACAACAAGCATTCCTATATTCAAATGGGGTTATGCAGGATATTGATAATTCAACCAGTATCGCTTCGATTGCAAATGATATAAATAATTCGGGCGAGATTGTTGGATCTACATATCATTCTACAGGTCAGCACGCCTTCTCCTATTCTGGTGGAATCATGACAGATATCTATTTGGGCACTGGACTCAACACAGCAAACGGAATAAACAATATTGGACAAATCGTTGGGAACAACACAAGTGCCATAAATAATATAGGTCAAGCTGTAGGGCTTTTTGGTGACTCTAGAGCATTTATAAATTCTGGAGGAACCACAACCCTGCTTCCATTAATTAGTGGTGGTTATTATTTCAATAATGCGACCGATATAAATGACCATAGCCAAGTGGTTGGATATATGGAATCAGTTAGTGGTTACGGTCATGCATTCCTATATTCAAATGGTGCGACAATTGATTTAGGAACACTTGGAGGAGGCCAGTATAGTGGATCTTTTGGATTAAACAACCTTGGTCAAGTTGTCGGTTGGTCACAACTATCAAACCTCACACAACATTCCTTCTTGTACACAGATGGAGTAATGTGGGACTTGGACTATCTCACCGGATCAGATACAGGATGGCAATTCAAAGAAGCGACAGATATTAATGACCTCGGCCAAATTGTCGGATATGGAATTAATCCTCTAGGTCAGGAACATGCTTTCTTGTTAAATCCAATTCCTGAACCATCAGCCCCCGTTTTTTTATTTGTTACCGCGACAGGAATACTCTTCCGTCGTCGAAGATAAACCACAATACCCAACCTCTCATGAGCTCTAGGTATTTTTTATTTCATAACCCTCCCACAAATCCCCTATTTTTACAAACCCGAAACAGGGTATCAAAATTTTCTTTTTTATCCCCCCTATTCTTCCACTCCCTAACAAAAATAACCAAAAAAACTATTCGCCTATTCGCGCGAATAAGTCCGAGGATAGCAAATCGAAGTGAAAGAAAAAAATCTATTCGCCTATTCGCTCGAATAGGTCTACTCTATAAAAAAAATTATGTTTATAGTTAAGTGTCTGATTTGTGCCTTAGACAAATTACTACAATATCGATTTTAGTATTGGATGTGGAGGATTTAATTTGTAGAGCATTGATAGCCCCTCCTGTTCACATTCAACGATATCTACAGCAGATAATATAATAAGATGTTTTGAAGTTGCCTTTAGTGACAAATTTATATGGGTCGCAATATTGCCCACGGTTGAAATTTTTTCTCTATTTAAAAATTTCACTATCGCTAACCTCCGGCTATTTGCAAGAGCTTTTAAATAACGCTCTGTACTATTTTTCATATAATAATTATATTCCTATTATTTTTTTCGTCTATTTCATCTTCCTTATTCGCCTATTCGCGCGAATAAGTCTAGAGTCATACTTTTCAAGGTTTCCCCATGAAAAAAACACGTATAATTACTAGCCTCAAAAATTCGCACATATTATTTTGCATGGTAAAATAATAGGCAATGAACACAGAGAAAAAGAAGAAACATATTGTAATTATTGGCGCGGGGCCGGGTGGGCTCACATCGGCAATGCTTTTAGCGAGCAAAGGGTATGATGTGACAGTTTTTGAAAAGAAACCTCATATTGGGGGAAGAAATTCCCTGCTCGAGCTTGGCGATTTCAAATTTGAATTAGGTCCAACCTTTGTCATGTTGCCCGATGTTTTCAAAGAAACCTTTGTGGAAGCTGGAAAAAATATGGACGACTACATGAAGCTAATTCGTCTCGACCCGATGTACCAACTTCACTATGCCGACGGAAAAGACTTTTCTGTTTATTTCGACAAAGATAATCTAAAAAAAGAAATTGCTCGGGTATTCCCCAGCGAATTAAACGGCTACGACAAATATATGTTGTCGCAGAAACTCAAATACGACAGACTATATAAATGTCTCACTGTCCCTTACATGCGTTGGTACAACTATTTCAGACTTAAACTTTTGAAAGCTTTTTCTGTGATGGATCTTGGAAAATCTGTTCATGGTGTTTTATCGAAATATTTTAAAGATGAAGATTTCAAAATTGCTATGGCTTTTCAAGCAAAATACCTTGGCATGTCTCCTTGGAAATGCCCCGGTGCTTTCACCATCCTTTCCTATGTAGAACACGCTTTTGGTGTGTATCATCCAGAAGGTGGAGTTCATAAAATTTCTGAAGGCCTTGCAAAAGCATCGGTGGATTCTGGAGCTGTAATCAAATTAAATACAGGTGTAAAAGAAATTATTTTCGATGGCAAAAAGGCTATCGGTGTGGAGCTTGAAAATGGGGAAAAAGTGATGGCCGACTCGGTGATAATGAATGCCGACTTTGCTCATGGAGTTTCTCATTTGATACCCGAGGCAAAGCGACCAAAATATACAGACAAAAATCTAAGTAAACGAGCATACTCTTGTTCAACTTTCATGCTCTATCTCGGTCTTTCGAAAAAATATGATATTCCCCATCACAATATTGTTTTCAGTTCAGATTATCGAAAAAACACAGAAGAGATTTATGAAAAATTAACTCTTTCCGAAGATCCTTCTTTCTATATTCAAAATGCTTCTGCCACTGACTCTTCTCTAGCCCCTGAAGGAAAATCAACAATTTACATTCTTGTTCCCGCTCCAAACCTAAATGGCGATATTGATTGGGAAAAAGAAAAACAAGCTTACAGAGATTTGATAATTACTAAACTTGAAGAAAGAACCGAGCTAAAAGATATTCGTGAACATATTGAAGTTGAAAGAATTGTCACTCCACTCGATTGGCAAAATGAAATCGATGTTTATAAAGGCGGTGTATTTAATCTTTCTCACTCTCTCGACCAAATGCTTTATCTAAGGCCACACAACAGGCTCGAAGGATATTCAAATCTCTACATCGTTGGCGGAGGCACACACCCTGGAAGTGGCTTGCCTACCATTATCGAATCCGGCCGAATCAGTGCAAGATTGATTGACGCAGAGCTTGGGAATTAAGATTTTGCGAATGTACATATTTTAAAAAACCCGCCCATAGTAAATTAGGGCGGGTTAAAGGTACTTTGAAAATCACTTCACCTTTTCACGAAGGAACGCTTCTCCAGCAACAGCCATTCTCTGATATGGGATGTTCAGAAAAGATGGATACGCGTCAACATATTCGGCTCTTATCTGTGAAGCATCCACGATGTAGGTTTTTCCTGATGCCAAAGTTCCTGAGGCTGGAAGAGGTTGGTTTGAGAAAAGTCTCGATCCTTCTTTTTGGGACACAAGATCTGTTGTCTCTCCCAAAACCGAAAGTGACACAGAGAAACGCGAGGGCATTTCCAAAATCTTCTCATAGTCAAACTCCACTTTGTGCTCTCCTGGTGGCACCTCCACATAGATTTGATCTTCTGGGACACTCTCACCATCGATGCTCGTGAGGCTGGTGCTGATAGCACCTACGCCGCTTCCTGTCGTGGTGGCCACCTCGATTCTCGCATTGTTCGGGTCTTTGAATCCGGGATCCAAGACACAGCTGGGGATGAACATGGAGACAAACAACATAACAGCAATGTACGTTTTCATTTATTTCTTTCTATTTTGTTTTTTCTGAGACTTATTTAGGTGAGCCTTTGCTAACCCAAATCCGTGTAAACCATACTATTGGATAAAAAATAAGTCAAGATTATTTGGTAACATATCTATGTATTAACGAACCCTGAGTCAGTCTTTCTTTTTATGAATTTTGGTGTATTATATGTGAATTATTGGGCTAAAATATTTTGATTACAAAATGTTCGCCTGAAATTGCGGGATCGTCTAATGGTAGGACAGCGGGTTTTGGATCCGTTTATCTTGGTT
>CAZTQI010000057.1:0-4047 GCA_964615805.1 uncultured Candidatus Saccharibacteria bacterium
AATGAAGGGTTTGAACCTTCATACACAAGAGAAATGGATTCTTCTTAATGTGGAAAGGTGGCTCAAAGCTGAAATTATAAATGAAGAGGGAATTTGTGAAAAGAGAGGAGTTGGAGTTCCACAAGGTGGTGTGATATCGCCCCTACTATCGAATCTCTTTCTTCACTATGTCTTTGATAGATGGATGGAAAGAAATTACCCATCAAATCCGATTTGTAGGTATGCCGATGACGGTTTAGTGCACTGTAAAAGTAAAGAAGAAGCAGAAAGTCTTCTTCTTGCCTTGCACAAAAGGTTTGAGGAATGTGGACTACAGATTCATCCCATGAAGACTCGGATCGTCTAATGTAAAGACGATGATAGAAAAGATAAACAAAAGGATGAAGTGAAATTCACCTTTCTAGGTTATCAATTTCGCCCTCGTCTTGCAAAGAATAAGTATGGAAAATTCTTTGTAAGCTTTCTCCCTGCGATTTCTCCTGAAGCTGAAAATGCAATTAGGAAACGAATCAGGCAATGGAAACTTCATTGTTGGGTAGATAAGGATATTGGAGAGCTTTCAAAAATACTAAGACCTTATATTCAAGGTTGGATGAATTATTATATGAAGTTTTATCCATCTCAAATGTATAAGGTGTTAAGGTATTTAAACACTAAGCTTATTAAATGGGCGATGAGGAAATATAAAGGTATCAGGCGACACAGAAGAAAAGCCCAAGCCTTCCTTGCAAGGATTGCGAAGAAGAAAACTTGGTTTTTCCCACACTGGAAGCAAGTACCGATAACGATTGGATAATGGGAGCTGTATGAGGTGAGAGTCTCACGTACAGTTCTGAGAGCAGCTCGGGGGGAGGTTCCTCGGGCTGACTTGCCGTGTGGTGTCTTGCAGAAGCGAAGAAGAAGCAAGAAAAGTGCTAAGCTTTTTGAATCGGAGATTCAAAGAGTGTGGGCTTGAACTCCATGAAGAAAAGACCAAGATAGTTTGGTGCAATCCATCTCCACAAGAAAAGCAAAAGGATAAGTACAACTTTGAATTTGTATTCTTGGGGCATAGATTCTGTAGAGGAATCAAGAAAACCAAAGAGAGTGGGGAGCTATTTCTATCGTTTAATCCTAGAGTCAGCAAAGAAGCCTTACGGAAAATGCGCGAGAGAATAAAAGAGGATTTCAAATTCAGTAGTAAAATTCACTGGACAATGGAATCTTTGGCAGAATCAATTAATGCGGTCGTATCAGGTTGGAATAACTATTATTCCAAATATGGTAAGAAAGATATGATTGGAATTGCAAGGTATCTCGATCAAGAATTGATGAGGTGGTACTCTAAGAAATATAAGCATGACAGCAAACTCACAAACAGAGTAAGGTTCATTCTGAAGAAAGTTTACAGAAAGCACCCTAAAATGTTTGCACATTGGAAAATAGCACCGGTATATTAGGTGGAGCCGTGTGAAGGGAGACTTTCAAGCACGGTTCTATGAGAAGCTTGGGGTGAAACTCCCCTTGCTTACTCGCCGTGCGCCATAGCTGGCGACGTACAGTAACAAAGGAACGGTAGTGCCCTTTGTTACTGTATTTTCTGCTTATAAAGCAGAGCAAATGGTCAGGTGCCAGGCACTGCTAACCTAGCGTAACAAAAGGAGGAATTAATTCCTCCTTTTTTGTCTTACCTTTTTTTCTTCTTCCTTTTTCCTCTCTTTTCTTTTTTTTCCCTTCTTTCTTCTCTTTCTCTCTTTCTCTTCCTTTTTCCTTCTCTTTTTTCCCTCTCCTCTCTTTCTCTTTTTTCCTTTTCTCCCTTCTCTTTCTCCCTCTTTTCCCTTTTCCTTCTTTTCTCTCTTGATGCTTATAGTGCTATACCGTAATAACGTAAGACACCATATTTCAAGCATATATTATAAACATAGTATTCCTAGAGTCAAGAAAGGAGGTATTCATGGATACTTACGACCTATTAAATGGTCTGAAGAAGTTCGGTGAGTTCGGTGAGGTAGGGTGTATTCACAAAAAGTTCCTCTTTTAGTTTCAGTGAAATATAGCTAACCTCTTGTATTTTTTTTACAAACTGGTATTCACAAAAAGCTCCTCTTTTAGTTTCAATGAAATATAGCCAACCTGTTGTATTTTTTTACAAACAGCTGTAAAAAATCCTTGATGATAGTGATTGCCATTTTCAAGGAGTGCTGATATGGTTGTTGAGTGTAGTTTTGTTGATGAGGTCGTCCTTTTGAGTATGCAAATAAAAAAGAAAATACAGGAACAAATGGAACAAATATCTGACGATATTGCCGAGAAAGTCCTTCAAAATCCAAAGCTATCAGATATTACTCAAATAATTAAAGAAGAGGTATTGCGTTTGGGTACGATTCTTGCATCAACAAGTTTGAATCATCTCGTACTTAAAGTATCAACAGAGAGTAACATTGAAGGATTAAAGAGCAAAGGAAAAAGGGAACGAAGCTTGAAAACTATTTTGGGTGATATTCCATATTCACGCCAAGCTTTTTATGATTCCCAAAACGAAAAACTTTGCTTTCCAAGTGATGAAGCTATTGGTATTCAACCTGGTAGGTTGCAATCAGATGTATTGTCGGCATGCGTAAAATTAGCAATAGAAGTACCTTTTCATGAAGCTTCCTCATTATATGAATCATTAACTGGTTTTTCGATTTCAGAAGGTGCTATTTATGATGCCACAGTTGAAGTTGGAAAATGTGCAGAATTAGCAAATGTCATACCAAGTCAAGAAGATCTTGCAAAGAGTGTTGATCTCTTTTCCACACAAAATCCAGGAGAAGCTGTTCATCTTGTGTTGAGTATTGATGGCGCTCATGAGCCACTTCGTCCCGAAGAATCAAAACGGAAAGGAGCTCGTGGTGATTATTATTGGAAGGAATGCAAAGGTTTTCGCTTGTTTGCGGTGGCACGGCGTGGTCAAATAGCTCATCTTGCTTCATGGCATCAGATTTGTGATGCGCATACTTTTGGCGACTCTTTACAAGCAGTGGTGCCATTTATAAAAGAACGCAAGGAAGAGTGTGTTGTCGTTGCCGACGGGGCAAAGTGGATATGGGGACAAGTAGGGGAACAATTACCTGAAAATCGAGTTGAAATTCTTGATTGGTATCATGCTATTGAACATTTAGCTGAATTTGCGGATATTTGCTTTGAAAAAGAAAAAGATAAAAAAAATTCATGGATATCAAAAATGAAAGGATATTTAATGCATGATAGATTAGATTCAGTTGTTGCAGATATTGAACAAATTGCTGAATCTAAACCAAAAAGTAACATTTTAAAATGCAATCTTATCGGATATATTAAAAACAACGAAAAACGAATGCAATATGGAGCTTTTTCAGCTCTTGGATTAACAATTGGTTCTGGTGGTATGGAAGCAGCTAATAAAAGCATTTGCCATAATAGACTTAAGAAAAGTGGTTGTTGGTGGAAACCTAGTCATGCGAATGAAATGTTGCGTTTACGTTGTGCTAAAGCTAATGGGACATTAGATGATATTATCAAAAAATGTTGGTAGTACCTGCGGAGGTGAATAATCTGGTATTAATTACGAGATAGCGCAAACTCTATATGATATACACTCAAATAGTTAATGTTGTTTATTATTAAATAAAACATGTCATTTAATATTCGATATTGTATTTTTTAGATGCATTATCCACAGTTAATGTTAGGTATGGAAATTAATTAATACAATCCATCAGACACCTTCTTTTATTACTAAAATCATTTCATATTAATTAAGTACTAAGATTTTTGATATACCCTCTTTGAGTAACTTTGTTAAGGAATTATAGTGTTTTATGCATAATTACTTGATAATACTAGGGAACTATTTGTGAATACACCCGGATAAGACCAATTTTTCCCAACAGCCACCTTACTTCCTTGTGGCAAGTCTTTTATCGTTTTTTTAGTGCCCATTTCCTTTTTTAAAACAATAGGAACATCTTTCGAAAGGTAAACTTCCTCAGAAATAATCAATTTATCATAAAAAGAAGGATCAACCCATTCTTTAGCATCTATCGA
>CAZTQI010000058.1:0-4016 GCA_964615805.1 uncultured Candidatus Saccharibacteria bacterium
CCGTTTTGGATTGCCGGATCGTTTGCTTCTCCTTCAGGTTTAGCATATGCACTTCAAGTCGGAGCATTTGGAATTCAAGTTGGCACAGCCTTCGCTTTTTGCGATGAATCGGGGATAATACGAAGCATCAAAAATAAGGTTCAATTGCTGGTGTACAGAAGGGGAATGAAAGTATTCACTGACCCAAATGCGTCACCTACGGGTTTTCCAATTAAAATTCTAAATCTGGAGGGAACACTCTCTGAGGAAGAATTATACAATTCACGAATTCGAAATTGTAGTTTGGGATATTTGAGGGAACCTGTTTGGGATGGTGAAAAAATTATTTTCAGATGTGCAGCAGAGCCAATCGAAGCCTTCGTACAAAAAGGTGGAGACAAATCTGCGACAGTTGGATGTAAGTGCATCTGTGCTGGACTTTGCGCAACAGTGGGAGCAAGAGACGGTGAGCTACCAATAATTACCGCTGGCGATGATCTGGATTGCATTTTTCACTGTATGCAAAAAGGTCGTTCTGGTTGGCATGAGGACTCGACGTATTCTGCAAAGGATGTCATTTCATTCATAAACAACAGTTGGTGATTAGCAAACTGCATGTAATTTATTATGTGCAGTTTTTCTTTGCCCTCCCAAGTTTTTGTACCCAAAAAGTTAGGAGGGTCAACTTCTACATTCAAATATTTCAAAACATGAGTTATAATAGATATATTAAAATTTAAATATAAATTATGAGCGAATATACAAAACACCCACGAATAGATGAGAGAGCAGTGCACGGTCCACACCTTACAAAGGATGAGCATATTGGATTTAATGGAAAAATTGCAGTAATAATCACAAAAATGGTAAGTACGATGTGGTGTGCATATCTTTTTGCGGGAATTGCACTTATAAGCTTGCCGTCAGCGATAGGTGGAGGTACAGCAACTTTAGTATCTTGGATTGCCCAAACTTTTTTACAATTGGTATTGTTGTCTGTAATTATGGTGGGGCAAAAAGTTTCTGCTCAAGCATCCGACAAGCAAGCACTACAGACATATAAAGATACTGAGGTCCTTTTGGAAATGCAAGACGAGGTTCGAAGACTTATTGAAACAAATATAGAATTAACGAAAGAGATACATAAAACAGTATCAAATAGGGCATAGAAAAAACCCGCATTATTTAATTGCGAGTTTGGGGTTTGTTGGAAACGAGTTTTTTCCATTGGTGTTGGACGTACCTGTCATAAACAAACAAACCTTTTAGGCGTTGTCGCAGAAGTAGTTCAAATTCACCATACGAAAAGTTTTTTGAGGAAGAGATTCCTTTTGGGTCTTGGTTGACGATTATGTTACCTTCGAACCTTGCACTCATAAGCATGTTCTCTTTTCCTGTTTGCTCATCAATCAATAGTGCAAAGAAATGATTGCCGTAGATTCTAAATTTAACATACTTGTCAACACCATCTCTGGATCCGGCTTTTGTAAGAAGTCTGTGACAAATCGTTACAAAATAGCGCTCCGCTTCCTTATTCAACTTCAGTTTTTGTACGGTTTCTGATGCACATTTATTTTTCATATACAAACCATATAACATCAGAAGAGACATGATTCCCAAAATCAAAAAGACTCTGTATAACGGGTTCATAGTGGTTAGGGGTTGAGGTCAATTTATCCTTTATCCTTCTGAATTATGCATCATAATATTCTTATGTCAAGTACTTTGAGTACGCAGTTTTTACTATGGCGGTATATATATTTTTTTGATATCATACATTCTATATGTTAGATATTAAATTCATTAGAGAAAATAAAGAACTTATAACCTTAGGTGCCCAGAAAAAGCGCATGGACTTCAATGTCGATACTCTCATCGAGGTTGATGACAAAAGACGCGAACTTTTGGCTTCTATAGAAAAAAAGAAAGCCGAACAAAACGACGTGAGTCGAAAAATTGTTGGAACACCAGAGGAGGAGAAAGCAAAATTTGTCTATGCTATGCAACTCGTTAAAAATGAATCGCAAAAAGAAGAAGAAAAACTAAAGGAGGTGATGATGGAATGGCAGAAGCTTATGGTGCAAGTGCCAAACATTCCAGACATGACAGTGCCTGAAGGCGAAAGTGATGCCGATAACCAAGAGGTGAAAAGATGGGGAGATGTTCCAGAATTTTCTTTTGAACCAAAGGGGCATATTGAATTAGCTGGACTTCATGATATGGCCGATTTTGAGCGTGGAACAAAAGTTTCAGGCTTTCGCGGATATTTTCTGAAAAATGATGGAGCAAAATTATCTTTTGCTATTTGGCAATATGGAATGGATTTCTTTTCAGCTCGAGGATTAAGCCCAATGATTGTGCCTTCTCTTGTGAGAAGGGAATCTTTGCTTGGCACAGGCTACTTACCTCAAGGTGAAGATGATTTATATAAAACTCAAGACAATGATTATCTTGCGGGTACAGGAGAAGTTGCAACAATGAATTACCACAGCGATGAGATTTTAGATATTAAAGATTTGCCAAAAAAGATTCTTTCATTCTCACCATGTTTTAGAAGAGAGGCGGGAAGCCATGGTAAAGATACAAAAGGTTTAATGCGAGTACATGAATTTTACAAGCTTGAGCAAGTTGTGCTTTGTGAAGCGAGTCATGAAGAGTCTGTAAAATTTCATGAGGAGATAAATTCAAACACAGAAGCTTTTGTTCAGAGCTTGGGTATTCCATATCGCACAGTTGCAAACTGCGGTGGCGACCTAGGGCTTGGACAAGTGAAAAAATATGACATTGAGCTTTGGATTCCATCAGAGAAAACTTATCGAGAAATCAGTTCTGCTTCATATTTCCATGATTTTCAAGCACGTCGATTAAATATTCGCTACCGAGATGCTGAAGGAAAAATGCGTTTTGTTCACTCTTTAAATTGCACAGCAATTCCAACACCTAGATCTTTGATTTCCATAATGGAAAATTTTCAGCAAGAAGACGGCTCAATAAAAATTCCTGAAGTACTCCAAAAATATATGGGGAAGAGTGTAATTGGAAAAACTGATGGCCAGAATCAAATATAGATCAGCTGAAGTCTCTGAAAAAAGGCGTCGTTTTGCAAAGAAAATGACGATTATTGTTGTGTTGTTTCTTGTTTTGATTGTCGCGGGGCTTATATTTTTGTTGAGAATGGAATCAATACAAATTCGTGATAAAGCTATTGAGGGTATAAATATGATTAGTAATGAGGAAGTTCAAAATGTTATAAATGATTCACTTTCAGGAAATTATGTATGGGTAATACCAAAATCAAATACTTTTCTATATAGTGTAAAAAAATTAAATAAAATACTCATCAAAAAATTTCCAGAGATACTTACTCTGGATGTTAGTAGAATTGGCCTTAAAGGAATTTCAATAAAAATAGAAGAGCGAAAGCCTGAAGCTCTTTGGTGCAAGAATAATCAGTCGGAAGATGCTCCGGAATGTTATTTTGTGGATAACACAGGCAAGGTTTTTGCTCGGGCTCCATTTTTCTCTGGGAATGTATATTTTGTTTATAAAGGAGGCTTAAGTAATGAGGATTTTTTGGGTACTCAATTATTTAATACACAAGACTTTGTTAATTTTTCATCATTTGTTAAACAAGTTTCAAACAGGCTCGATGTTAAAATTATTTCTGCCGAGATTAAGGACCAAGGTGATTTTGATCTGTATTTATCTTCTGGTACTAGGATAATGTTAAATAAAAATATTTCATATGATGATATGTTTAATAATATGGAGGCTGTATTAAAAAGTGCTCAATTTTCAACCTCCACATTAGGTTCTTTAGATTATATTGATATGCGTTTTGGAAACAAGGTTTACTACAAAGCCAAATCTGCACCAAAATTGTAGATCAATTTTAGTGCAGATTTAATTTTTAAGCACAAATTTTCAAGCCCCAGTCTATTGCCATTATCTGGGGTAAATAATTTTTTAATGACTCAATGTTTAAATAATTACTACATTTGGACATTATTTATAAAATTAAAAATTATAAAATTAAA
>CAZTQI010000059.1:0-3991 GCA_964615805.1 uncultured Candidatus Saccharibacteria bacterium
GTTCAACTGAAAAGCCTGTATTTGTGATTAAGTTTATAGATTTATATACAAAATATTAGCCTTTTTGAATTAATGAATTTGTAATCTAAAAAGGTTCGTATCGTTTGACTTTGAATTTTTATACAATTATTTATAAGGAGGGTATTAAAACTATGGGCGTGAATCTTGGTAAAGGTGGCAATGTTTCTCTAAGTAAAGAAGAACCTGGTCTTAAAAAAATACTGGTTGGGCTTGGCTGGGACGTAAGAAAAACAGACGGAGTTGAATTTGACCTTGATGCAAGTCTTTTTATGTTAGCGAATACTGGTAAAGTCCGTAGTGATAATGATTTCATATTTTACAATAATTTGAAGTCAACAGATGGTTCGATTGAACACACAGGAGATAACCGAACAGGTGCTGGTGAAGGCGATGATGAAGTGATTAATATTGACCTTCAGAAAGTTCCTGCTGATGTAAACAAGCTCGTTATTGGCGTTAGTATACATGAGGCTGATGTCAGAAAACAAAACTTTGGAATGGTTGATTCTGCTTTTATCCGAGTTGTCAACCAAGATAATAACAGAGAGATAGTCCGGTTTGACCTTTCGGAAGAGATGAGCATTGAAACAGCCATGCTTTTTGGTGAAGTGTATCGTCATAGCGGAGATTGGAAATTACGTGCCATTGGGCAGGGATTCAAAGGTGGTTTGGGAGCAATGGTTAAAAGCTATGGAATAAATTTAGAGCGACCTCTTAAAACATCTCCTGATCATGATGAGCGTGAGCTAAATATTTTGTTATCTCCTAAAGAATTGCTTGAAAAATCAAGAGAACAACGAAATAGAAAATGCTATGCTGAATCTTTAAGATTTGCCATTGTCGCAGCAGAAAAGGAACCGAATAATGCCAACGCATCGTGGTTGATGGCACTTAACTACTTATCCCTTGGTAACATCCAAGACGCAATTTCTGCACTAAAAACAACCATATGTCTGACACCTAATAATCCACAATGCTGGTTGGAGTATGGTAAGGTATTGCTTAAGACTGGTGATACAAAGGTTGCCCAAGATGCTTTAGAGCGAGCTCTTAAAGCATCTCCTGATCATGAAGAGACGCTGTCCATACTTGCAGAGTTATATCTTAAGCAGAATCAAAATAATAAAACGGTAGATGAGCGTGAGCTAAATATTTTGATGCGATTGGATGATGTGTCAGGCTTAAATCACTCTCAGCTTAATAGAATCGGAGGCTTACATTACCGAAAAGAAAATTATAATGAAGCTATCAAATATTGGAATCGTGCTGTTATTCTGTCGGATGAACCAGTCTATCGTTTTAATTTAGGTCTTGCTTATAATTGTGTTTTACAAAGAGCAGATGCCATTGATATGTGGCGTATTACAGCAAAATACTCTCCAGAATTTTCTCGTTCAAATCAGCAAATAGCTGTTGTATTACCAAAATTGCTTCGCTTTGCTACGACAGTAGAAAAACTAAATCCAACTCTATTGCCCAAAGAGCAATGGTTTCTTTTTTATCTAAACCCATTCCAGCTTATTAATCTGACGGAAGAAAATTTTGACATTGGCGATATTGACATAAGGAAAATTCAACATCTAAAAAAGAAAATGTTTCAAGAGATAGATTTGGAGGAAGGTTGTTTAAAGTGGCTACCTGGGCTTACCATTGATAAATCACAAGCGATCCGGCATTGTGATGAACTTAACAATGATGATAAAAAAATGTTTCACTGGCAGGTGTTTAAAAATAAGCCACTTATGGAGTTTCTCAGTCGTGGAAGTTACCAACATTTTTTTGTTGATGCAGAAAAATCTCCTTTAGATACTATTTGTTTTTTGGAGAATGAAGAAAATGGTTTTCTTGAGTGGTTGAGTGAACCCTTTGCAAAACAGTTCGATCTTATATTATCAAGTGCTATTAAGTCTGGGAAGCTAATCGCTATTGAATGTCTGCTTAACGGTCGCCTCTGGGTTTCTCCATCATTTAAGGATCGCTGCTTTGAGAATACCCGCAAGCAGGTTGAAAGTTTGCTGGAATCGCTTGTAAAAGCAACAATAAATATTGAAGATACTCTTTCAACAGTCGAGTCAATTACAGAAATTATAGACAGAAATAATTTGATTCAAAGTCTGAATTTATTACCCAATGTTCACTTTTGTCATCAGCAAAATGAAATTGTCAAACTTATACGAAAAATAGCAATAAGTTGTTATAACATTCATAACAATAGCAACATGTCTATGCAAATTCTCCAACTAACTAAACGTGTAAACTTCAAGAGTGCCGACCTTACTCATCAAATAGAAGAAGATTTCAAGAGGCTTTATGAGATTCTTTTGTAAAGAACATGCACCTGTGCATTTGGAGGCAAAGGGACTATTGTGGGTTATTATTTAGCTGCATTGTTAAAATATTTTCGAGAGTAAAGTTGTTTGGACAGAATAGCCATGATTTAAATATTACATAAATTTATGAACCAGTAAAAATGGAGACAATATGCATTTTACGGCCCCTACTATTCCAAAGTTATATCTCAATGTTCTGAATCACATTTACGAAATAGAATGCAAAGTCAAAGTTGCCGAAACAGAAGAACTAAAAAAAATTTCAAGGAATATTGAACGAATTAAGAATAGTTTCAAATCTGACCCAACCAATCCCGATATTGAAATTTACTATGAAGACCCAATGGGTCAGACATACGATGAAACCAGGAATGATTTGGATGCAAGTATTGCAGGTAATGGTACTGAAAATCTGATTGTGGTTAATGTCACTAAACCCATTATTCGTTGTAGAGATCGTATAAAAAGAATTTCAATTGTAGTTCAGAAAGGCATTGTCATTGTTAAATCAACCTTTAATCAAAATGAGGCATGTAAATGAAAGAGATGATAAATTTTGGCATTGACCTGGGCACCAGCAACTCATTAATTGCAAAATTCAGTTCAGGGCGTGTTGAAGTGTTTAAAAATCCGAAAGGACACAAAGAATGCCTACCGTCAGTAGTTGGCTTTAGAAAGGATAAAATTTTAGTAGGGGACAGTGCCCAAACGTACGCAGAAAAGGATCCAAAAAATGTTGCCAGCCGTTTTAAAAGAAAAATGGGAACGACTGAAACCATTAAAATCGAGTCTCTTGATACCTCAAAAACACCGGTGGAACTTTCCGCTTTTGTATTAAAAGAACTTAAAAGTTTTGTTCAGTCCGGGGAAAAAATAGACAGTGTTGTCATTACCATTCCTACTTCATTTGACACTGTCCAGTCAAATGCTACAAAAAAAGCCGGACTGCAAGCCGGGTTTAAAAATGTGATTCTTTTACAGGAGCCAATTGCAGCCAGTCTCGCCTATGCCAACAAAGATAATAAGTTAAAAGATCTAAAAAACAGTCAATGGATTGTTTATGATCTGGGTGGAGGAACGTTTGATGTTGCACTGGTAAGAATTACAGAAGGGGAACTGATCATCGTTGACCATGAGGGAAACAACTTTTTTGGTGGTACAGATTTTGATGCCATGATTGTTGAAAATATATTTATACCGGCACTTGAATCAAAAGGAAAATTCCATAATTTGCTGGCTGAAATGAAAAGTGCAAAAGGACGATATAACCGAGAATGGTTTATACTGCTCCATGCAGCAGAGAGGTTAAAAATAGAATTGACAAGTGATCAATCAACCGATGTGTTGTTTGAAGATTTGTCAATTAAAATTAAAGATGATGTAGGTAATGTGATTGATCTATCCATCACAATCACCCGGTCTGAATTAGAAGCATTGATCAAGGATAAAGTTGCTGAAACCACACAGATGATGAAAAAAATCCTGACACGCCAGTCCCTTCAACCCAGGGATCTCAAATTTGTACTGATGGTGGGGGGCTCCACCTACATCCCATTTGTGAGACTATATGTTGAAGAGATCATGGCGGAATATATCGGCGATATTTATGATTTTCTTGAGCAGCGGCGCATCGTGACATT
>CAZTQI010000060.1:0-3981 GCA_964615805.1 uncultured Candidatus Saccharibacteria bacterium
AGGAAGCTGGTTTTATTTTTTGTGCGTAGAGAAAGCTCTTGAAGAGCTTTCGAGGCAGGATTCGAAAACCCTGAATATATTTTTGAGAATGTACTCATTAGAAAAAATATGAAGGGTGTACCGTTCATGTAATGAAAGAAGTTCCTGCCCTACGCACAAAAAAATCCGCGAAAGCGGATTTTTTACTTTTTCTCAAACCAAGCAAAATATTCCATGTTTCCATCAACACCTTTAATGGGGGATTCGGTTACTCCTTTATTTTGTAAACCTAGAGTAAATGCATAATCGCAAACTTTGGCAATCGCTTCTTCTTTGTGTTCGGGATCAGCCACTCCGTCTTTCAGAATAAATTCACGAGGAAGTTCATATTGGGGTTTTATTAAGACAATTATATTACCATTTTTCTCTGTGAGGTTTGCAATATCTTTTAGAATATGAGTGAGTGAAATGTGTGAGATATCCACCATCGTTATACCTGCTTTTTCAGGCAAAACTAAGCTTCTTATATCAACTTTTTCTGCAATTTCCTGCTTATTTTTATGGGTGGATTCATAATATTCACTCGCGCCAACATCGATGCCATATACTTTTTTGGCCCCTCTTTCAAGCAGGCATTCTTCAAAACCTCCTCTATTTATACCGATATCAATACACACATTATTTTTTGGATTTATATTGAAAACATCAAGCGCTGTTTCAAGCTTGTATCCACCACATGTTATGTAATTTGGGTTTCTTATCATTTGATACAATATTATAACATATTTGAAGAAAAAATACAAAGAATGTGGTATAGAATTAAAATTTCAGAATCGGTGATTAAGAGTGTGTTTCAAAACATAAAACACGACGTTGGAGTGTCGTGCTGTATTTTTCCTATTTATGATTTTTTAATTCTGTCTACTTCTTTGCTTTTAAATACTCAAAAATAATAGGGATGAATGATGTTATGATTATTGCAATGATTATTGGTGTTAAATAGTCTTCAATTCCTGGAATTTTACTTCCGAGATAGTAGCCAAGGAAAGAAATACCAACACCCCATATTAGTCCGCCTATAACATTAAATTTTAAAAATGTTTTGTAATTCATTTCTCCGACACCTGCAAGTATTGGAGCAAATGTACGAACTATAGGGACAAAGCGAGCGAGCACAATTGTTTTATTTCCATATTTTTCATAAAAATTATGAGTACGCTCAATATGTGCCTTGTGAAAGAAAAAGGAATCTTCACGATTAAATATTTTTGGTCCAATTTTTTTTCCAAACCAATACCCAACACTATCACCCGTGATAGCTGCAGCAGCAAAGATAATAGCTAAAACATAATAATTAAAAAGCCCTTGAGAGGCTAATAGTCCAGCTGTGAAAAGTAAGCTGTCTCCAGGGAGGAAGAAGCCGAAAAATAATCCAGACTCAGCAAAAATTATCGCGAATAGACCAATGTATCCAGCAGTTTGAATTAATGAAACTATATCTATGTGCAAAAAAGGAATATTCATATTAATTAATCAAAAAAGTTTGCTAAGTATTTAAATATTTCTCGTTGGTCTAATTCATAAAAATATTTTCCTTCGTCATGGAGTCTGTTGGCTAATTCTATTCCTACAAAGCGCCAATGCCAAGGCTCATATTGGTAAAATTTATTTTCCTTTGGGTATGATAGTACAAAGCCGTATTTGTAGGCATTTTTTGTCAGCCACTCAAAAGTTTTTGTCGTTCCAAAAGTCGTGACAAGATTTCCTGTTGAGCTTTCTCTATCTAGGTCAATCGTTGTCCCGAGTTGATGTTCTGAATATCCTTGATCAGCAGAGAAGGCATTTGCCCCGGAGCCGTAGAGGGTTTTATAAGTATTTTTTAGAGATGTTTGTTCACCAAAAGATCTGTAAGCTGAAATTATTTTAATGTTTATGTCGGCTTTTGCTCCAGCTTGCAACATGTCTTCCAAATGTGGCCAGACCCTTTCGTGTACTTGAAGTTTTTTTGTTTTATTAAATAAATATTGCGTATCGATATATGTAAGTTTTGAGGGAAGATAATTTTCATTCAGGAAATAAACCTTAGAATATTTTTGAAGAAGTTCTTTGTCAGTATTTTTAATTTTTTCTAATACTCCAACTGTTCCTGAGATTTCGCCGATTTGCTTTTGAAATGTATCATTTCTATCTTTTTCGCTTGAAAGTGAGGTACTAAGATCAGAATTTTCATTCTTAATTTGAGCAAGTTCTTTTTGTGCATTCTCAAGGTTTAATTCAAGATCAGAATTTTTGTTTTTTAAGAATGTGTATTCATATTCTGCATAACCAACAGCCCCAATCGTGAGTATTATGGCTCCAGCAACAAGTAAATGGTTTTTTGAAAAGATATTTTTCATCGGGTTTATCCGCACACTAACATTGGCATTGTTACAACATGTTTTTTTAGAATTTTTAAATTAAGCATATTTGCAGATGGCGTGTAAGCGAATTATGTTCAATGTTTGCAACAAAAAAATGATGCCAATGTTAGTGTGCGGATTAATTGTAGCAGAATTACTCTGCTATATAAAGCAGAGTAACCATTAGGCCGATTCCTACAATTATTGCAAGGAGCTGAATAACAGACTTCTTCACCTCTTTGGTTTTGTGAAGTTCTGGGACAAGGTCTGATCCTGCGATATAAATGAAGCCTCCCGCTGCTACACTTGCTAATATTGGTCCAGCCGAACTTGTTAGAAGCGGTAATCCGATTCCTATAAAGACACCGACAAAAGCCGTAAGAGCAGAAACCAGATTCCACAAAAGCGCCTTAAATCTACTGAATCCTGCATGTATCAATATTCCAAAGTCGCCAAGTTCTTGGGGTATCTCGTGTAGAATTACCGCAATAGTGGTGGCGATACCGACTTCCATACTTATCATATAACTTGCACAAATTAGAATACCGTCAATTAGATTGTGAATACCATCGGATACAAGAACAAGATGTCCTACATGCTTTGGGGTATCTGATTCATGGGCGCATTCATTGTGGTTGTGGACATGATGCCAATGTAAAAATTTTTCTAAAACAAAAAAGAATAAAATACCCGCAAGTATCGAAAGTGGAACAATGAGTGGGTTTTGTGCACTTTCGAGCGCTTCAGGTATTAGGTGTATGAATGCATCTCCGAAGAGGGCACCGACAGAGAGTGAAACCAAAATAAAAATTACCGATTTTAGTTTTCTTTCAGAGATGCTTATTGTAAAAGCGCCAACTAAAGAAAACAAACTTACCAAAGCTACACTTATAAGTGAATATATAATTATCATTTTTATATAATATACTATTAAAATTTAATTGCAAGTGATTTGCATTTGTGATATTATTTAATGATGAAAAAAGAGCCGGAAATTTTAAAATCGTTTGGGTTAAAAACAACACCAACTCGACTCATGGTGCTTGAGGTTTTTTCCAAATACTGTAAACCGATAAATGCCGAGCATGTTTTAAGAACATTGAAAAGCAAAAAACTTGACATCGTTACTGTTTATAGAACCCTTGCATCATTTGAAAAAAAAGGAATTATTCACAAAGTAGATTTGAGAAAGGATTCTGTTTATTATGAGTATTCAAGTCATCACCACCATCATCATATTGTTTGTGTTGATTGTGGCTATATAGAAAAATTCGAGGATTGCAGAATTTCTGAAATGTCAAAAGGATTGTTGGGTAAGAAATCAAAATTTAAAATTATTCAATCACATTCATTTGAACTTTTTGGTTTGTGCGAAAAATGTAGTAAGAATAGTTTGATAAAATAAAACCGCACAAAAGTCTTGCGACTTGTACGGATTGGGGTTAGATTTTCTTTGTGATCGAGAGACTCATAACAAAACCAGAAAGAATGCTTATGAGGAGAGCTGGGAGCACCACAAACAGAAACGGTCCCAAGGTGTTGTACAACACCACCGAAGTCTGGTTCGGAAGCTGATTAGGTGCACCAACAGCTGTGACTGCAC
>CAZTQI010000061.1:0-3947 GCA_964615805.1 uncultured Candidatus Saccharibacteria bacterium
ACTATATTTTAAGTCAGCTGCCGGAAGAAGATGTTTAAAAATAATTTTAGGTGGATAGAAATCCTTTACACTACGTAAAATTATTTTCCACCTCAAGATAGCGCCCCATGCCAGAAATGGTTTTTTTGAAGTTTTTTTTGAAAATTTTTTCTCCCTGTATTTCAAATAGTTACAAGGGTGCAAAAATGTTTTTTTCAATTTCTGGCACGCCACTCAAAAAAGTTTGGCATGCATTGTGACTTAGTATAGGCCAAATAGAAATTACAAAACAAAAAAACAATAAAAAAAAACAAAATTATTATGAAAACAACTGTTAAAATTTTCGCTCTTGCAACCCTTATCCTAGGTCTTTCTACTTCTTCTTTCGCACAATCAACTTCAGGCGCTGCTACAGCTTCTGCAACTCTTCTGGTTCCTATTTCAATCGCTAAGACAACTGACATGAACTTCGGTACAGTAGCTGCAAGTGCAACTGCCGGTACAGTAGTATTGGACTATGCAAACGTAACTACAGTTACAGGTGGTGTAACAAAATTCGCCGGAACAACTTCTACTGCATCTTTTACAGTAACAGGTGAAGGCAGCAAGGCTTTCAGTATCTCTTACCCTACTACAGTTACTCTTACAGGTTCGGTTTCAGGTAGCCTTGTAGTAGACAACATCGTATGTGAGCAAGGCGCTTCAAACACTCTTACTAGCGGAACAAAAGTTCTTAACGTAAAAGGTATCCTTAACGTACCAGCAAATTCAGTAGCAGGTAGCTATACTAACACTGCTGACCTTAAAGTAACTGTTAACTACAACTAATAAATTATATACGTTCCAAAGAAAGAGGCTGTCTAAAAAGTATTAGGCAGCTTCTTTTGCATTTATGCCACCCAAAGCGATTGCCCCAGGCTATGTCGAAAAGGCTATTGCCAATCTTGATTTTTATAAGCAAAAGCTGACTCACCCTTTCAGGGCTCAAACAGACGCTTTTGCCTAAAAAAATCTGCGATGCAATTACCGTCTTTTCTCCGGCCTTCGCAACCTCTTTGGGTGTGCATAAAAAAGAAGCTTTCCCACTGAAATTCAGCAAGAAAGCTTTGGTTTTGTGTTGGATTTTTACTATCTTTATGTCGCTAAACAAACAAAAACGCAAAAAAGCAACATCATGACAAAGATAGTTTTTAAAGACGAATTACAACATCAAAATCTCATACTTCCTCCATCTTTAGAAGAATTGATACCACAAGTCCATCCTGCAAGGGTGGTCAGCCAAGTTGTGGATACTCTCAATATCTCAGCCTTACTGGGAGAGTACAAAGGAGGGGGAACAAGCAGTTTTCATCCCAGGATGCTATTGAAGGTGTTGATATATGCTTACCTGAATAATGTTTATTCCAGCAGGAAGATCGAGAAGCAACTGCATGAAAACATTAACTTCATGTGGTTGTCCGGCTATGCCAAACCTGATTTCAGGACAATCAACTATTTCAGGGGCAAGAGGTTAGTGGGTAAATTTGACAATATATTCACCCAAGTTGTGGAACATCTTCACTCGGAGGGACTTGTATCACTAAAGACCCAATACATAGATGGCACTAAAATTGAATCAGCAGCCAACAAATACAGCTTCGTATGGAGGGGTTCTGTCGAGAAGTTCGACAAACGTCTGCGGGAAAAAGTAAACACGATATTAAGCGAGATAGAATCAGTAATTTCTGCCGAGGAAGAGGAGGATGTTGAAGATTCGTTCAAAAGTCTATCAACGGAGGATTTTAAACAGAGAGTGGAACGGATTTCCAGGAGTATCAATGAAAATAAAGACGGGTCGAAGGATATTCAAAAACAGATTAATCAGATAAAGGAAGAGTCTATACCCAAACTGGAGAAATACGAGGATCATCTTAAGATCATGGGAGAGAGAAACAGTTACTCCAAGACAGATCCCGATGCCACATTCATGCGTATGAAGGAAGATGCCATGAAGAACGGGCAACTAAAACCGGCATATAATATCCAGATTTCTACAGAAAATCAATTTGTCACCAACTACGGGACATATCAGAGACCCGGAGATACGGCAACACTCATCCCTTATCTTAAAACTTTTGAACGGAGATATGGTATGCAAAGCAAGACCATTGTTGCTGACTCGGGATACGGCAGTGAGCAGAACTATGAATATATGATTGATAATGACATGACTCCATTTGTGAAGTTCAATATGTTTCATGCAGAGAATAAGCGCAAGTACAAGGACAATCCATTCCTTCCTCAAAACCTCTATTATAATAAAGAGGAAAACTATCTTGTTTGCCCCATGGGACAGAAGATGCTCTGTATTGGCAAGACAAAAAATGTGACAGACCTTGGATATGTGTCTTATTCAGATGTTTATCAAGCTCAAAACTGTAAAGGATGTAACATGAGAGGCATGTGTCACAAGAGCATAGGAAACAGAAGAATAGAATTAAATCACAAACTGAATTCATACAAGCAGATTGCAAGGGATCTATTGACAAGCGAACAGGGGTTATATCACCGGAGTATGAGACCTATTGAACCAGAGGCCGTATTTGGTCAAATTAAGGCCAATGCTATGTTTAAACGGATGAGGCTACGCTCAATACCTAAAGTTAATGTCGAATTTGGACTGGTTGCTCTTGCCCATAACCTCAGGAAAATCGCTAAAATCAAGGATAATCAGCATAAATTAAAAGACAACCTCCCTTTAAAAGAAATATTTGCCTCTTATTGCAGAGTTGAAATTTATCAGATGAAAATTGCTGCTTAAAAACGAAAATTGGAAAATGAAAAAAGAGGGGCCAAAAATTACTTTTTGGACACCCTCTTTCTAATATATCAAATAGGATTATTCAGTTTTTTTTATTCTCATCTTATAGAATGAGCGATAAACAAAGAATAGGGCAATTGCAAAAAATACTGCTCCTACATACGGTGCTACTGAATAGAAACTGTCTGATATGGCAATTTCCATGGCCAGTAGACCAAACAGAGTAGTAAATTTAATAATAGGATTTAATGCAACCGACGATGTATCCTTGAACGGATCTCCAACAGTATCACCTACTATTGATGCTTCGTGCAAAGGAGTTCCTTTTTCGCGTAAGTCTACTTCCACCACTTTCTTGGCATTGTCCCATGCACCACCGGCATTAGCCATAAACAGAGCCTGGAAGAGTCCGAAAACGGCAATTGATATAAGGTAGCTCACGAAGAAAGATGTTGCTGCATATCTTGGTGTACTGCCAATCGCAAAGCTTGTATCCTGATAACCTGCAAAGAAAGCAAATGCCAATGCAAATGAGAAGATTGCAATAAAGATATTGAACATACCATTCTGAGCATACTGTGTGCAAATCTTTACAACTTCCTTGGAAGTTTCTATAGAAGCACTGCTGTCTGCTCCTTCGTCGAGGCGAATGTTCTTCTTGATGTACTCAACCGCACGGTAAGCTCCTGTAGTAACTGCCTGAATAGATGAGCCTGTGAACCAGTAAATTACTGAACCACCAGCCAGAAAACCAAGGATTGTATAAGGATTTAGAATATTTAAAATAGCTTCTGGTTCTATTCCAAATTTTTGCTTGATAACCAGAATAAGTGAGAAGATCATTGTTGTAGCACCAACCACAGCTGTTCCGATAAGAACCGGTTTTGCAGTTGCTTTAAATGTGTTACCGGCACCATCATTGGCTTCCAGATAATGTTTTGCATTCTCGAAATTTGGTTTGAATCCAAATTCCTTTTCTATCTCTTTCTCTGCATTAGGATTTTCCTCAATAAGCGAAAGCTCATAAATGCTCTGTGCATTGTCTGTAACCGGCCCGTAGCTGTCTACAGCTATGGTCACAGGTCCCATACCAAGGAATCCGAAGGCAACAAGGCCAAAGGCAAATATTGAAGGATAGATCATAAGGTCTGCAAGACCATACTTAGAT
>CAZTQI010000062.1:0-3945 GCA_964615805.1 uncultured Candidatus Saccharibacteria bacterium
ATATTTGGCATTTTTCAAACACTTTGTGCCTCTGTGCCTTTGTATCTCTGTAACTGTTTTAAAAAGTTGCGGCCCCTGGCCGCCTAATTTAACGTATAGGAATTTCAAAGTGACCGAGTGACCGAGTGTCCAAGTTTTAAAGAAAAAGACACAACTGAAGTTGTGAACTCCAACATGTTCGATATTTGGCATTTTTCAAACACTTTGTGCCTCTGTGCCTTTGTATCTCTGTAACTGTTTTAAAAAGTTGCGGCCCCTGGCCGCCTAATTTAACGTATAGGAATTTCAAAGTGACCGAGTGACCGAGTGTCCAAGTTTTAAAGAAAAAGACACAACTGAAGTTGTGAACTCCAACATGTTCGATATTTGGCATTTTTCAAACACTTTGTGCCTCTGTGCCTTTGTATCTCTGTAGCTGTTTTAAAAAGTTGCGGTCCTTTGGACGCCTAATTTAACTAAGCTCATATGGGTTGCCGTAATTCATCTTGAAAGCTTGTCGAAGAATTGAATGGCCTTACCGTTCGGGGTGTTGACTATTTTGAATTTCCCGAAGAATGTACCGTTTTTGCCTACGTCTATTTGCCCTTTCTTGCTCATTGCAAGGAAATCCTTCCTGTCGGCCTTGCCGCATTTTGCCGCTGTATCCCCGCTAAGGAAAAAAGTTGTGGCCTCGTCTGGTTTCAACGGGTCTTTTGAAACTATTTCCTCCTTTGTGCGAACCCTGTTCGAAATGCGGTAGGAAAGAATTGTCGCAGGGGAAAGGCTGATTCCGCCAATCCCGATGAGATCATCCTTGGAAAATTGGCGAACATCGGGGGCAGTATCTTTTATTGGAAACTTTTTGCTCGAACACACGTCGCCGTCTAGAAACATCGTGGCGATGAGTGCATTGTTGTCAACCTTCCATGTTACAACCAGGGAGTGCCATTCGTTCTCAGAGAACCATACCCCCCTCTCCTTATTGCCTAAAAGGCCTAAGGTGTAGTTTTTGGTGACAGGTTGCGTGTCTTTTTCCAAATAATAAGCGTTGTTATAAAAAAGCATGGAATGGGAACTCCTTTTCTGATGGCTGGCAAGCGATAAAGGAGCCATTCCGTCCACCAACGTGCCGTCCTTGTCAAAGATTTGCAAAAAGGCAAAAGGCGAACACGTTGATGCCTCCGGCCGCAAACACTCGTCGAAGGAGTAGTTCAGGCAGAACCTTATCTCTATGGTGCCGGCATCGATGCTCAACGAATTGTTGAATGGCGCGAGAAACAAAGCCGCATCAACCTCCTTGGGCTTATTGTCTTTTCCCGCCGGTGCCGCATCCACTGTTGCAAGTGCGAATATCGCAATCATACCCAGGGCCGTTTTGCGAAAATAATCTGATATCATGATACCTCCTATTGTCATATGGATACCTCGATAGATTCCTATACAACTATCCTTTTAAATGTAAATATTTCCCGAAAATCATCTGTAAATTTCTTGACGTGAGTCTTCCAAATAATTCAAAAGACAGCGGAATTCACCTTGAAAGCTTCTCAAAGAATTGAATGGCTTTCCCGTTCGGGGTGTCAATTATTTTAAATTTTCCGAAGAATGTACCGTTCTTTTTTACGTCTATTTGCCCCTTCTTGCTCATTGCAAGAAAATCCTTCCTGTCGGCTTTTCCGTATTTTGCCGCTGTCTCCCCGCTGAGGAAAAATGTTGTCGCCTCATCTGGTTTCAACGGCTCTTTTGACGCTATCTCTTCATTTGTACGGACCCTGTTTGAAATACGATAGGAAAGAATTGTCGCTGGGGAAAGGCTAAGTCCGCCAATCCCGATGAGATCATCCTTGGAAAATTGCCGAACATCGGTGTCAGCATCTTTTATTGGAAACTTTTTACTTGAACACAGTTTGCCATCGAGAAACATCTCGGCGGCGAGTTCATTGTTTTCAACCTTCCATGTTAAAGCCAGGGAGTGCCATTCATTCTCAGTGAGCCATGTCCCCCTCTCTTTATTGCCGACAAGGCCAGAGCCGTACTGCTTAGTGACAGGTTGCGTGTTTTTCTCCGAATAATAAGCGTTGTTGTAAAAAACTATGGAATGGGAAGTCCTGTCCTGGTAACTGGCAAGCGATAAGGGGGATCTTCCGTCCACCAACGTGCCGTCTTTTTCAAAGATTCGCAAAAAGGCAAAAGGAGAACACTTTGATGTCTCCGGACGCAAAAAATCGTCGAAGGAGTAGTTCAGACAGAACCTTGTCTCAATGGTGCCGGCATCGATGCTCAATGAATTGTTGAATGGCGCAAGAAACAATGCCGCATCAACTTCCTTGGTCTTATTGTCTTTTGCCGCCGGTGCCGCATCCACAGTTGCAAGTGCGAATATCGCAATCATCCCCAATGCCGTTTTTAGAAAATAATCCGTTATCATGAAATACCTCCTCATTTATATGTTAATTATTCACTGCCGTCCCATGGATTATTGGATTATTGGATTGCTGCTTTTCCGCTAAAATACCAACTATTGACTTTATAGCCTATTTTAGCCTCATTTTATCCAGTCTATCCTTGTCTTTTACCTATGGTCGTTTATAATCTATATCTAAACACAATAAACTGAAAGGATTTAACCATGGAAATCAGTAAGAAAATTGACTGGCACAAATTGGTCTATGATTTAATGAATGGCTTATTTTACAATCAGCAAACACTAGCTTTAAAATGCAAGGTAAGTCAGCAAAGTATAAGTAACTGGAAGAACCGGACTAGAAACCCCAGCATTACAGCTAAAAGACAGATTTTAATACTTGCACAAAAAGAAAAGATTGACCTTAAAAAGTATGAAACTAACGAAGATAAAGACAGACTAATTACCTTATTTGAAAAGTTATCAGTAAGAAATAAAATCAAGCTTTTGCAGTATGCCAGCAAGTTAAAATAATCCTTTTTAGTGGCATAGACTAGCATCAAATTAAAGCTTTTAAGGGTATACCCATACAAGAACATACCCTATTTTATTGTTATGTTGACGTACTGCTTCGCTTTACCTATCTGATAACTGCTTTTTGATTTATATGCTATATGTCCAAAAGCTCGCAGACTGTAATAAACCAATTGTCTTTGCACATAGTTGGGACTTGGTTTAATTTGCAGGATTTTATCCAGAATTATATCAGCTTGTTTTTGTGTTAATAAATGGCTTTGATAAATTGAATCATGAATAAAAGCCCCATAAATACATTTAGGATTAAATGGGGTTAGTCCGGTTAAAGTAAAAACCAATCTAGGAATAGACATACCATCTGAAATGAAATCAGGCAGGATTTTTATTAAGTATTTATCATCTTCATAGACTAAAGCAAATTCAGGAAATTTTAAATCTTTACTTTTAGGGTCAATTCTTAAAGCTACTACATCCCCGCCATTAGCAGGGATATAGCAACACTTTTTAATTAACGTTGGTTTCATTTTCCAGTAGTATTAATTCCGTCCTTGTTTAAAGCAACGTCCTTGCCTGTTGTAGCTGTTATCATACCCGCCATTGCCTTTCCATCATCTTCTGTAAATTTGCAGTCCTTTGGTATGCTTAAATGTCCGGTTTGTCCTGCTGAATACGTTGCTTTGATAGCACCCATTGGGTCGTCTGTGGAAGGTGGGCTTATTTTGAAAGCAATGAAAGTACCAGACAAATAATCGAAAACTATTTTGTCTTTCAAATCGTAACTAATCATTCCGATTGCATCACCGCTAAAAGTTTCTTCAATCAGCAAGTTTTTATCTTTGTCATAAACTTTTCTTGCTAGTGAACTACATCCTGCTATTAAAGTTACTGCCGTTAATGCCACTGCTAAAACCATTGCTTTTTTCATTTCAATCACCTACATTTAAATTTTCGTTTTCTGCCCTGCCTTTCGTTTCATCATTGTTTTCAACGTTTTCTTTCACTACCCACACCATCAATAAAATCAT
>CAZTQI010000063.1:0-361 GCA_964615805.1 uncultured Candidatus Saccharibacteria bacterium
CTATACAAAGAATATTTAAAAAGAGAGACGACCTACATTAAGCATGAAAAAGAAAGGATTCATAAGGAAATGCATGCCCCAAAAACAGAGCTAGGAGAGCTGGAGAAAAGTTTGGCTGAAGCAAAGGCAGTGCTTGAAGCGTCTAAAACAGAAAGCACAAAAACCTTTGAGCTTATGTCCCTCGAACAGGCTTTGCGAGACGTAGATACAAATAAGAATGAATTGCTTCGTGAAGCTGGAAGAATAGAGGGTGAAGTGCATTCTATTGAAAGAATGATACGCCGGGAAAAAGAGGCTTTGATGCGAGAAGATACAAAGACAGTATATTTGCGAGATGTTGAGGTTGTGGCCAAAAATATTG
>CAZTQI010000063.1:371-3924 GCA_964615805.1 uncultured Candidatus Saccharibacteria bacterium
AATTTAAATCTGCTCATTGACTCCTTTAAAAATTACTATCAACAGCAACAATAATAAAAATAGCATCAATCTTCGAACAAAGGCAATTTAAATTCTAATTTATAAGATAATCCGTTTCTTAATTCTTTAATATTCCCTGATGAAATATTGAAGGCTTTGCCTTGGAAGCGGATCTGGTTTCCGGAATTGATGAAATTCGTGCTTTGGTGCAGAAAATCAAGGAAGAACTTCGGGCTTTTGTTGAGCATAACAAAGGTGTTGTTTCGACGGATTCTATTACTTCCTATGAAAATGATTTGAATGACCTGCAGACGAAAAGACAAGAATTAGAAGAAAAAATTGTTTTAATAAAAAATGATGAAGTTTCTTTCCGCGAGAAAATTACTTTTGTAAAAAGTGAAATCGATAAGGATAAGGAAGGGAGTATGGAGGCCGAGAAAAATATTTTTAAAATCATGGCAAGACAGAATGAACTTTTTGCTGTTGTGAGTACTTTGCGTGGGGAAGAAAATAGACTAGGACTTGAGGAGGAAGAACTTAAGAGAGAGTTGGAAGAAGCTCGAGTTTTGGGAGGGCGAGAAGCTGTAAACTATGCTGATTATGAAATTAGAAATATAGAGGGCGAGACTCAGACTATTGAAATTATTCTTTTGGAAAATCGAACAGTTCAACATGACAGAAGAAGAAATATCGAAAAGATAAAAATTCGATTAGAGGAAATGGGTGGAAGTGGCTCTGAGGAGATTATGAAGGAGTTTAGAGACGCAGAAGAGCGTGATGCTTTTCTTGCGAAGGAGGTTGCTGATTTGGAGCAATCGTCTGTATCTCTTGCTGTGTTGATCAAAGAGCTTGAGGATAAACTTAATTTAGAATTCAAACAAGGAATCGATAAAATTAATTTAGCATTTACAGAATTTTTCAAAAAAATGTTTGGTGGAGGACATGCTGGTCTTAGAGTAGTGAGGGAAGTGAAAAGAAGGCGGGGTGAAATGTCTGAAATTGAGGAATTAGAAAATGAAAATGAGGAAGAATATGAAGAGGGAATTGAGATTGATGTTGTGCACCCTTTCAAAAAAATAAAAGGCTTGATGATGCTATCGGGTGGGGAAAGAGCTTTAACATCTATTGCTCTTTTGTTCGCGATTTCACAAGTAAACCCACCTCCATTTATTATTTTAGATGAGACAGATGCCGCACTCGATGAAGCGAACTCAAGAAAATATGGAGATATGATTGAGTCGCTAGCAAAATATTCTCAACTAATTTTAATTACCCACAATAGAGAAACTATGTCTCGAGCAGGAGTGCTATATGGGGTGACAATGGGCGCAGGTGGAGCATCAAAACTTCTTTCAATTAAATTTGATGAAGCTGTGGCGGTGGCAAAGTAGTATAAAGTTGAAAGTTTTTAAAGTTATAAAGTAAAATACAAGAGAGCGAGATTTCCTGAAAGGAAATCTCGCTCTTTTTTAACTTTTGTATTTACTTTATAAACTTGATAACTTTACAAACTTTATAACTAGCTAGATTATGGAATAATCCAAACTCTTCTGCTCCAAACTCGCTCCTGTGATTTTAAATCTAACTTCTGTTCCAAGTGTGTATATTTTTTTTGTTGTTTGACCAACTACACGATAGTTTTTTTCATCAAGCTCATATCTATCATCCTTCATGTCACGAAGTCGGCACATACCTTCAGATTTTGTTTCTTTGTCCTCAATATATAAACCCCACTCTGTAACGCCTGAAATCACACCATCACGCTCCTCTCCTACAAGATTTTGCATTAGCTCCACCTGCTTATATTTAATAGATTCTCTTTCTGCTTCGGATGCTGCAATTTCTCTCTCGGTTGAAGTAACTGCGCATTTCTCGTAGAAAGCAATTTCTTTGTGATCAATTTTTTTACCAGCTAAATACTTTTCCAAAATTCTATGAACTAGTAAGTCTGGATATCTTCGAATTGGTGATGTGAAGTGAGCGTAGTGCTCGAATGCAAGACCAAAGTGGCCAATATTTTTTGTTGAGTATATTGCTTTTGCCATTGAACGAATTGAGGCAGTTTTAATTAAACTTTCTTCAGCCTTACCTTCCACCTGTTGCATAAGCGATTGCAAATCCTTAACCTTTATTGCTCCGTCACTGTGGGGGAGTGAATATCCAAGTGCGTGCACAAACAGGGCAAGGTCTCGAATTTTTTCTTTCTTTGGTTCATCATGAATTCGATAAAGTAGCGGAGATTCTTCGATTCCAACTTTTTCTTCGATAGCAGAAATAAATAAAGCCACTTCTTTGTTGGCGAGCAACATAAATTCTTCCACCAGCTTATGTGTTGCAAGTCTCTTTTTAATATATACACCAATTGGCGCACCTTTCTCATCCAATTTAAATTTAACCTCATCTTGTTCAAAATCAATAGCTCCTTTTTGAAATTTTTCTTCTCGGAAGATATTTGCGATTGAGTTTAGCTGTGAGAGTTCCTCAAACATAGTACCTCCTTTGGCATCAAGAACTCCCTGAGCTTCCTCGTATGAAAATCTTTTATCAGATTTTATAATGGTTTTTCCAAACCATTTCTTTTTTATTTTGCCTTTTTTATCAATGTTAAAAATGGCAGAAAAGGCTAATTTGTCTTCATTTGGGTTAAGTGAACAGAGATCATTTGAAAGTCTTTCGGGTAACATTGGGATTGTTCTATCCACCAAATACACAGAAAACGCTCTTTTTTGGGCTTCTTTATCAAGGGCTGTATGTGGTCTAACATAGTGAGATACATCGGCAATATGCACACCAATTTCAAATTCATCATCTGATATTTTTTTAAAAGAAAGTGCATCATCAAAGTCTTTTGCATCAGCAGGATCGATCGTGCAGGTTGTAACATCTCGCATATCTCTCCTTTTTGCAATTTCTTCTTTTGATATTTCTTTTGAAAAAGCATGAGCTTCTGCGTCCACATCCTCTGGAAAATCAATTTCAAAGCCTTTTTCATAAACAATGGAATACATCTCTGTTGTGTTATCACCCTTTGTTCCAATTATCTCGAGAACCTTTCCAGCAGGCATTTCATTTTTCCACTCTGTTATTTTAACCAAGACTTTTGTGTCGAGTTTAATTTTTATGTCCTCCTTGTCTGTGAGTAAAATATCGAAATATATTTTTTTATCATCTGGGTGCACGTACATCTTATTATTTTCGTGTCGAATAATAGTACCTGCAAACCTTTCCTTGTTTCGTCTTGTAATTTTTGTAACCTCACCCATAGGCTGGCCACGCATTTTACCGATTATTTTCACCTCGACTTCATCGCGATGTAGGGCTGTATGAAGCTTGTCTGCCTCAATTCGGATGTCTTCTTTAAGGTCTGGCTGAGCTAAAAAACCCACAGCTTTTGAGTTGAGGGTAATGATGCCTGTAATGCTTTTTGTTTGAGTATTCTTTGGTATTTTCACTGGGACACTATAACATAATCAACTCGTATTGACCATTCTTTGTTTATTTGTTAATATATGGCCTATGTTAAAAATCCGTTTACAACGTACAGGACGAAAGA
>CAZTQI010000064.1:0-3888 GCA_964615805.1 uncultured Candidatus Saccharibacteria bacterium
GCACCATTAATAGCGATGTGTGGTCTTGGCTCTGCTGGGATTCCAACATACTCCATTATAAAATCTGAATTAATATTACTTCTGTTATTTACAACAGGAAGTTCAATCCCCCGCTTTATCATATGCATTGCGCAAACAGTATGTAAATCTAGTGACCGGTGTGCAAAAGGCCATTGTATGTGGTATCTCAAAGCTGTGTTCTCCATAAACCACAAATCTGTCCCTGGGTTCTGCCCCATCAATGTATGCTCTCCGCATTCTTGAGCCCACGCAATAAATTTCTTAATTAATTCTTCTGGAGTTTGTTTGTTAGTGTCGAGAAGTTCAGCCTCGGTATACCCATTCACAGTAAGAGCTTCATCTGTAATGTGAGCCCCATCCCATACCCTACACTCTTCATAAAATCTTCGACTTGGTGTATCAAAATCAATAGCCCCAATTGAAACAATTGAATTTTTATCTGGGTTTACCCCACTCATTTCTACATCTACAACGATCATTGGTTAATTGTAACATCTGATGTTCAAATTCAAAACTTGACCATTTCTTGCAATTATTATCAATATAAGTAATATAAAAAGCGGACTAATTGCCCATTCACAACACAACAACCAAATAGAAACAAAACAATGAAAGTAGCAAAATTCGGAGGTTCGTCACTGGCAGATTCTTTCCAATTCGAAAAGGTGATAGACATAGTCAAAAGTGACCTAAACAGAAAAGTAATCATTGTCTCCGCACCCGGAAGGAGAAGCTCTTGTGATACAAAAATTACTGACTTGTTTTATATGTGGAAAAGCAAAGCTAGGCAAGGAATTTCTTGCGATGAGATTTATTGCACCATCATAGAAAGATATAGCGAAATTGTCGAAGGTCTCGGTTTGAAACTTGATATTAAAGCCGAGATCGACAGAATCCAGCATGTTATCCAAAATCTCAAAGAAGGTACTTCATCATACGCAGCAAGCAGAGGCGAGTACTTATCTGCAAAGATTATGGCTGAAGCACTCGGATACGACTTCGTAGACGCAGTGGAATGTATTAGATTCAATGAGTTAGGAGGTAGTCGACTTGTTGAAGATGACGAACATAATATTCGTGAACTGATAGGTAATCGCTCTGTAGTTATTCCAGGTTTCTATGGATGCAGACTTCATTGTTCTAACGAAATCATAACCTTCTCTCGAGGAGGTTCCGATCTTACTGGTGCAATAATTGCAGGCGCTCTCAAAGCCGATGTTTATGAAAATTGGACAGACGTATCCGGACTCCTCAGGTGTGACCCTCGAATTGTTTCTGGTCCGCCAGTTATTAGCAGTGTCACTTACCGAGAACTTCGAGAGCTTGCCTATATGGGCGCTGAGGTATTTCATCCAGAGGCAATGTTTCCTGTACAGAAAGCTGAAGTGCCGACAAACATTCGCAATACCAACGATCCAGATAATCCAGGAACCTTCATCTCTTCGTCTTTACCTCACGCAGGTACTAGAGATGTAATTACCGGAATAGCTGGGCGAAAGGGTTTCACTATCATCACAATAGAGAAAGCGCTGATGAATCAAGAAATTGGCTTTGCTCGAAAAGTGTTGAGTGTTCTTGAAGACCTAGATATTAGCTTCGAGCATATGCCTGGAGGGATAGACACCTTAAGTATTGTAATAGACCAAAAAATCCTCGGCGAAAGGCAGGATAAATTAATACGAAAAATCAGGGACTTCGTACATTGTGACAGGATTAGAGTATCTTCGAATATTGCGATGATTGCCATAGTTGGCGAACACCTCTTTGACGATGCGCAAATCACATCGAGAATCTTTTGCGCACTGACAAGATTAAAAATCAAATGTTCTTTGATCAACCAAGGATCAAGCGAGCTGAGTATGATAATCGGTGTTCAAGATAATCGATACGAGGAAGCAATACTATCAATCTACTCAGAGTTCTTATATCAACGTTCTTACAAGTAAGTCATCTGCGCCACCATGAAAATGGTGGCTTTTTATTTAACAAAACACTAGAACAATTCGAGTGAGAGAAATTTAAATCTTCAAATAAAAACCTCTCACAAAAGTAAGAGGTGCTAAAACATGTATTGCCGCTACATTTTTTAGAGGACCGAGATTGATTCCTCACAAAACTCTTTAATGGAAATCAAATTTGCCACGTAACGTCTTTCTAGAGATTCTTCAGCTCTATCATAGACATTCAACAGAAGTGGTGATGTTTGGCCATTTTTACGATTTTGGATTTTAAGCTTCTCCTCCTCGTACTCATCCTTACACTTTTTCTGCCGTGCTGCCATTTGCCTTTCAATTAGAGCGATGTGGCTACTAAGCTGATTCTGCTTAAAAACTGATAGCCCGGCCCTGAAATCATCAACAAGCTTTTGCATGACTCGCTCATTCTCAGCAAGCATGAGTTCGAATTGGTTTTTTTCCATGAGATTATTACTTTGTTCTGAAATTACAGTAGCACGGAAATAGGGGGATGTAAATTGGATGAAGGTAATGTCTAAAATAGTACCAAGGCCTTGCCTTGGTACCCACTTGCGCTCGGGTCCCATCCCAAGCTCACCCCGACTCGGCACCGTCGTGCCTGCGTCTTTCAATTCCCCGACGCAAGTGCTGGCCAGCACTTGCTTAGAGTCACAAAATAAAAATACCGCTTTCGCGGATTTTTGATTTTGTGAGGGTTCTCGAGATAGAACCAAAGCATGTATTACCCTGCAAGGTAGATTGGGTAGATTTTGAAGAAGGGGTTCTACTCTTATCGCACAGAATTTCACTCTCCAATATTTGCTATTTTTTTCAGAAAAATGATGCGTAGATTATAAAAAAGATGTGCAGCATTGTTAAGAAAGTTTATAGAAATTTGATTATAAATTAAGGGTGATTTTTTATTCCTCTCCAAAATAGGTCTTACTTTTTCAAGAACAGCGTTTGCATTTTTTACATAAAATCTTAACATAAAGTCAAAAAGTATAAACCAGCACAAATCTTCTAAATCATTATTATTAACGGAGTGTTTTTTATACTCAGGTGGTAATTTAAATTTTAAATCTTTTATTTCATTTTTTACATAGATTTCTTCATCCTGATAAACTTTTTTCACAAATTCATGCGATAAATTTCTTCTACAATTTAATAATATATTTAAATCTTTACTTATAAATTCTCCCATTTTTTCTCAAGTTTTTCTTTCCTGACTTTAAAAGACCCAAATTCTTTTTCATAAAAAATATTACATGAGACTTTCATTAAGTCATCTACTCGTGAATATAGATCTAAAAATAAATGTGTTGGTGTTTTATGATTTAATACAACAGGAAAATCCGTACACAATGAATTTGTTTTGTGCAGATAATCTAACGTTATGAAATAATCATCCTCCTTATTATAGTTTTCCATATATAGAATAAACACGCGCCCATTTCGAGCACCAGAAACTCTGCTCGTAAATGTGACCTTACGGGGACATCGGTCACATATAAAATTCTGGTGAATTTTTACGCGACCCCGACTCGGCACCGTCGTGCCTGCGTCTTTCGATTCCCCGACGCAAGTGCTACCCAGCACTTGCTTAGAGTCACAAATTAAAAAAGATTGCTTTTGTGGTCTTTTTAATTTGTGACCCAAAGGCATGGCTTTCAGAACTTTTATCACAAAGAGATTATATCCGATTAAGCATAAAAGAGTTAGAAAATATCTGCTTTTAGTTCAGGTTATGATAATAGCCGTCAGTGTCGTATTTTTTAAAAAAACCGCCCATAAGACAGAAGGGGGTCACCCCTTCCTTATGCCCCGGCATTGTTCTATTAAAAATAGTCCTACTACTTTTGAAACTTAATAAAATTATTAGCCTTATCAAACAAAATTCTGTTTAAACTTA
>CAZTQI010000065.1:0-3847 GCA_964615805.1 uncultured Candidatus Saccharibacteria bacterium
TTACATTGATCGAACTCTTGGTGGTTATCGCAATCATCGGTATTCTATCATCAGTGGTTCTCGCATCACTTAACACAGCGAGAAATAAGGGAAAGGCAGCTGCTGTCCAGTCAAGTATGTCTTCTATGAGAGCTCAGGCAGAGATGGGTAATACTAGTGGATCTTATTTAGCTAATCTTTGTACGGTAGCAGGTACAACAGCAGGAGGTTTAGCTACTCTAGCTGCTGCTGCTACTTCTACTGGTGGAACTGATTTTAAGTGTGGTCAAGATACTGCAACTGGTGTAGCTCCAGCTACATGGGGTGCAGAAGTTACATTACCCGCTGGTGGAATTTATTGTGTTGATAGCACAGGTTACGCTGGAACGATTACAGCCACAAAAATTGTTGCTGGGTTTAGTTCAGCTGCTACCGCGTGTATATAGTCTTGTTTTATGTAAGGGGGATACCAAGGCTTTGCCTTCGGTAAGCAAAAAAGAATCTCGAAAGGGATTCTTTTTTGTTTTGCTATTGAATTTTAAATCATAACTCCTAACTCTTGATTCATAACTCACACGTTTGTATGAATTTAACAATTAGAACACCTTGAACATTAGAACAATTAGAACATTTTGTACCTTTTCATTTTTCTTTGCTATAATATACCTACATGTACACATTACTTTTTATATTTTCATTTGCTCTTGGTACTATCATTGGAAGTTTTTTGAATGTTGTGGCATTTCGTTATGGTACAAAAAAAGATTTAGGAGGAAGATCTTCTTGTATGGTTTGTACACAGCAATTAAAATGGTATGAGCTAATTCCAATAGTTAGCTTTCGGGAAAATGTAGAACTTGCCGGGCTAAAATTTCTTCACAATATCCATATGTAGAAAGTATCACAGGGCTTCTTTTTGCTTTGATTTTTATGAAATTTATGACAGTTCTAGAAATCTCCCCAGTTATTTTTGTTATACTTTTCACTTTTTATGCCTTCATGTTTTCAACTTTGGTTGTGATTTCTGTATATGATATGCGTCATAAAATGATTCCAGATAAATTGGTGTTTCTTTTTTCTGGTCTTTCTCTTCTTTGGGCTGTAATAGTTAGCGGACTTCTTGGTAGTTACTATCTTGGAATGGTAGTAAATATTTTAGCTGGCCCTATTCTCGCGCTCCCTTTTGCTTTACTCTGGTTTATGTCAAGAGGGAAGTGGATAGGCTTTGGTGATGCAAAGCTTGCAGTCGGCATGGGCTGGTTTCTAGGGCTTGCAGGTGGTGTATCTGCTATTGCTTTAGGTTTTTGGATAGGGGCATTGGTGAGTATTGCACTTTTACTTGTCTCAAAATTTGCTAAGAATAGAATAAAAATAACAAGACATACAGAAATCCCTTTTGCACCTTTTTTAATTTTAGGCTTAGCTCTTGTTTTTTTCTTTAATTTTGATTTCTTTTATATTAATGATTTATTGAATTATGCGTTTTAAAGATAAAATTCAAAAGAATATTTTTATTTTGTCATTCCTGCACCGTATGTCATCCTTGCGAATGCGAGGATCCATGGATTCCCCTCTTCAGGGGAATGACAGAGGAGGGGGATGCAACAGTTGGGAGAGTAATGATAGAAACCGCGCTTTTTCCCTTGTTGAGCTAATGGTGACTGTGTCAATTTTTGCTATAATTTCAGGGGTTGTGATTTATGATTATGGAAAATTTTCAAGTAATCTTGTGGTCACAAATTTAGCATATGAAGCGGCTCTTGCGGTACGTGAAGCTCAAGTGTATGGCATTTCGGTGAAGAAGACGCTGAGTGAGGGAACTTTTGATTCTTCTTATGGTGTTTGGTTTGATTTAAGTGATCCCGCTCTTGCCCAGACTTTTTATTTGTTTGCAGATAATACTAAGAATAATTTGCGCGATGATAACACTGAAAACGAAGAAGTTTTTGGTATGAACGGTTCGAATATAATAAAGAATTTTTGCGTGACAAAGTCTGGTGATCCTCTACCGATATGCAGTGGTGGTGATCAAAACCAGCTTTCGATAATGTTTACTCGCCCAAATCCAGAAGCAAAGATACATATTTTTAAAGATGATGTGGAGGTTGGTGTTGGTATTTCATTCACCAAAGCTGAAATTATGTTTACATCAGGTAGAGGAGATAAGACAGCTAGAATGACAGTTACAAACACAGGGCAAATATCGGTTGATTCGTGTCCTACAGATCCAGCTGCTACAAACAAATGTCAATAATAAATAATTCACAAAAGAATATCCTCCAAAATTTTTCTCGTTGTATTTTCTTTTGGAAAGAAAATACAGAAGATTCTAAACGAGAAAAACTTAGTAGGACAAGAGCCTTTACATTAATCGAAATAATGGTCTCTGTTGCGCTATTTGCTATTGTGGTAATGATTTCAATGACAGCAATACTTTCTATTGTGGATTCAAATAAGAAAGCTCAGTCTATGAAGTCTGTGATGAATAATTTGAACTTTGCGCTTGAAACAATGACAAGGTCTATAAAGACTGGAGGTGGTTTAGATGTTAGTACTGACTTTGATGGAAGGTCTATAGTTTTAACAACAGATCAAGGTGGTGATACCGTATTATATTCATTAGGGGTAAGTGCTGGACCAGCAAGTGCGAGTATTGTTCGTGTGGTAAATGGTGGAGAGGAAGAACCCATCACAGCTCCGGAGGTTGTTATTGAAAAGTTGCAATTTGATAGTGCAGATTATGATCAGCCGAGTGTAACAATAATAGTAAAAGGGCATGTAAAGATGAACGAAAGAGTAAGTTCAGATTTTAATATTCAAACAACAGTTACGCAAAGAGCGCCAGAGACGTTTTAAATATTATGAAAATAAATACAAAACAAAAAGGATTTACCTGCACACCAAATTTGGTCTAGTTTTGCGTATTTAAATTAAGAATATATGTTTAAAAAACTCATTACAAAAATAAATAAAAGTACAGAAAATAGTGGCAAAACCGACGCAAGACCAAACTTGGGTTTACCCGCACACCAAATTTGGCATTATTGCACTGTTTTTTGGAAGTCTTTAAACAAAAGGAGGTTTTGCACAAAAAGAGCAATGTTAAATAATGTAAACAATAGCAATAAAAAAACTATGCCAAAATTGGTGTGCGGGTTTACACTAGTCGAAACTCTTGTTGCGATTTCTATTTTAATGCTCTCTGTTACTGGTCCACTTTACTATGCTTCAGAAAGTTTGAAGGCTGCCACATACGCAAAAGACCAAATCACTGCTTTTTATTTGGCTCAAGATGCGTTTGAGCAAATTAGAAAAATTAGGGATGATAATGTTTATGGGGATGGTAGCCTAGGCTGGAATATTGGACTTAATGGTTGTGAAGCAACCTCTTGTCGAGTGGCTCCTAATGAGGGTAGTTTTTATACAATAGAAAATACTAATTCGCCGAGCACAGATTATTATTCCTTGTTTCTAAATCCTATTAGTGGAGTATATTCCCATGACTCCTCCAATACAAAAACAATTTTTGGTAGAGAAATATTAATAGAGCCAATGGATGCTACTGACCCTAGTCTTGATTTATGGGAAGGTGCCACAGAAATGAAAGTTACCGTTAAGATAAAGTGGAACAGCCGAGGGACACCAAGAGAATTTACGGCATATGAGTTTCTTAGAGCATTAAATACTTTGTAAAATGAAAAAAATAATACAAAAAAAATCGACACAAAACAACGAGCGTAGCGACTATGTTTTGTGTCGTCCTCGGTACTCCGGGGACCCAGGTTCTGGATTTATAAGACTGGATTCCCGACATACTGTCGCAGTACACCTTTTCGACTTTTTGTTTCGCTTCACTCACAAAAATTCT
>CAZTQI010000066.1:0-3801 GCA_964615805.1 uncultured Candidatus Saccharibacteria bacterium
AAGATTGTTACTGAGATTTTAAGAAAGTAGACTGCTCAATTAAGTATTAAGCCTATTTTCTCGGTTTTTTATTTCATTAATAAAGAGGTTTAATACTTCGTCGATTGTAAAGGCTCCCACTTTTCCTCGATCTCGACTTTCCAAAGTTACAACTCCAGCTTCAATATCTTTATCTCCAATAATGATTGTGTATGGTGTGCGGGCATCTTTTGCTGCTCGAACTTTTTTACCAAATCCACTGTTTGATAGATCTATTTTTGCTCTAATTTGAAGTGCACGAAGTTTTTTATAAATTTGCTGTGCAGCTTCGAAATTTGATTCTCTCACAGGTATTACCGCCACCTGCTCAGGTGCGAGCCAAAGAGGGAAGTTTCCACTGTAATGTTCGATAAGAAAACCAACAAAACGTTCATGTGTTGAAAGTGGTGCTCGATGAATACATAATGGAGTTTTGTGAGTGCTATCTTTGTCTGTGTAAGTAAGTCCGAATCGAGCAGGAACTGCGAAGTCGACTTGATTTGTTGCAAGTGTAAATTCTCTGCCAATAACACTCCAAATTTGAACATCAATCTTTGGACCATAGAATGCGCCTTCATTTTCTGCTTCAACAAAAGGAACATTTAAATCAATGAGGCACTGTCTAACCATATCTTCAGTTTTAATCCAAAGTTCAGGCTCGTCAATATATTTTTTACCTAGATTTTCTTTTGCGTGCTTAGATAATCTCATTATATATTTTTCAATACCAAAGATTTTGAAATAATACAGATACATTTCAATTACTTTTTTAAATTCATCAAAAAATTGTTCCTCAGTACAATAAATATGGGCATCATTCATTTGCATTGAGCGTACACGCATAAGACCAAAAAGTTCTCCAGATTTTTCGTTTCGATAGCATGTTCCGTATTCAGCAAGGCGAAGAGGTAAGTCCTTATAGCTATGTGGTTGTGAAGCAAAAATTTTGTGATGATGAGGACAATTCATTGCCTTAAGATAATATTTGCCACCCTCACATTCCATCGGTGGGTACATAGAGTCTTCATAGTATGGTAGGTGTCCTGAAGTCAAATACATAGACTCTTTTGCGATGTGAGGAGTTTTTACTCGCTCATATTCATATTCAAACTCAGTTTCTTTGGCTAATTTTTCAAGCTCCTCAATCATTGCTCCACCATTTGGAAGCCAGAGTGGAAGACCTGCTCCTGTATCCTCATCGAATGTAAATATACCAAGCTCTTTACCGAGTTTTCTATGGTCGCGTTTTTCTGCCTCTGCCATTTGTTCTTCATATTTTTCAAGTTCCTCTTTTGTATTAAATGCCAATCCGTAAATTCTTGTTAGCATTTTATTTTTTTCATCACCTCTCCAATATGCACCAGCAATACGAGCAACTTTAAATGAGTCTGCATTAATTTCTTCGGCAGGATTTTCTGAGTGACCCCCTCGACAAAGATCAAAAAAGCCAGTAGGTAGTTTGTAGTCTGTAGATTGTAGATTTGAAATACTGAAATCAAAGTCTTTAGGTCCAGAATAATAGATTGTAATTTTTTCTCCCTTTTCAGCAATTTCATTTATGAGCTCGAGCTTATATTCATTACCAGCAAAAATTTTCTCAGCTTCTTCTTTAGAAATTTCTAGATGCTTGAAACCTTCCCATGTTGGTAGAAGCTTCTTCATTCCACTTTCAATTTTTGCTAGATCTTCTTCTTTTGGGGTTTCGGTTCCAAAGTCAAAATCGTAATAAAAGCCATTATCAATAGCAGGTCCCAAAGTTGGCCTTGTGTTTGGATAAAGTTCCTTCACAGCCGCTGCCAAAAGGTGAGCGAGTGTATGTCGTTTATAGGCAATTTGTTCTTCTTGATTCATAAATTGAATAATAGCAAAGATTAATCATTTTAGCATGTTTGACAAATTAATTTTTCGATGTAATGTGCGTGATAGGTAAAGTTAAACAACGAAAGGCAAATATGACAGACGAAAATGTACGGATCGTAGTATTGATTGGGGATCCACGTGAGCTGGTTTTAATGAATGAGCGAATCAATTTTGAAAGCGGCTACTGTGCACCAATCCTCAGTGCGGATGTTGCTCGTGATGCTTTAGGTGAACGAGGTTCTGAGGTTGATATTCTGTTCTTTCAAGCAGATGCACCTAGAATGCCAGATGCTGAAGAAACTCTTGCTCTAGTTCGGGAATTTAGTCCTCTCTGCCCAAACGCAAAGATTTTGGTGTACGGCTCTTTTGAGAGTAGGGAAAGATTTTCTAGTTTGGAAAGATTGGTATTTGTTGAGAACCCAATAATACTTCTTCCGAGCGCCCTCCTTGCAAAAGTTAAAGAACTCATTGAGATGAAATAGTCCAAACAAAACTTCCTGTATCTATTCAGTGAAGTTTTTTATTTATATAAGAGGTTTTATTGCGTCTGCAATAATGCTCTCGGTGTCATTTCTTTTAGACATTTTTCCTTTGATGGATACGCAGGTCTCAGGGACGACTAGGGTTTTAAATTGTTCTAGAGTTTTTGGGAAGAAAACAACTTCAACAGAAGATGTGAAATCTGAAAGCTTAACAAAACACATTTTGTCACCTTTTTTAGTGAGAATGTCTTTTACTTCGTCAATGAAGCCAGAGACAACAACAACCATTTCTTCTTTGGCTATTTTCTTTGTTTGTTTTATTGTCGTACCTTTTTTCTCTAAAATCTCTCGATACTTTTCAAGTGGGTGGCCAGAAATATAAAGACCGAGTAATTCTTTTTCCCAAAGCAGACATTCATCCTTCGTTGCCTCAGGCATTGGCAAAAGTTTTAGTGGGGGAAGCTCGATAGTATCTGCACCAAAGAGTGAATCTTGGTGTTCAGGTGCACGCGCTATTTGCTTATTGAATTCTAAAATTCCTTCAAGGTTTCCAAGCATCGCTCCACGCTCTCCAAGAGCATCCATTGCCCCAGTCTTAATCAAAGCTTCTAAAGATTTTTTATTTAAATTTCTATCACGTACACGAGTAAGAAAATCTTCAAGAGAAACAAATTTTCCACCTCTTTTTCTTTCGTCAATAATTGCTTGGCCAATTCCTTCACCAAAGTTTTTTATACTTGTGAGCCCGAAGCGAATTATGTCTTTGCCGTTTTCATCTTTTGTAAGCGTGAAGTCTCTGAAACATTCATTGATATCAGGTGGAAGAACTGGGATGCCGAGGCGTTTACATTCGGAAACTGACTCTGCTACTTTTTCTAAGTCTCCAGCTTCGTGAGTGAGAATGGAGGTCATATATTCGCCAGGGAAGTTTGCTTTGAAATACGCTGTCTGATATGCCACACGTCCATAAGAAACAGAGTGAGCTTTGTTGAATCCGTATGCAGCAAAAGGTTCAATCCACGCCCAAATTTCTTTTGCTTTCGTTTCAGACCATCCAGAATATTTTATACATCCATCAATAAATTTCATTTTTTGTTTTTCCATTTCCTCTGGAATTTTTTTACCCACAGCCTTTCGGAATTTGTCCACCTCGCCCCAAGAATATCCAGCAAGCTTATTCGCCATCATAAGAAGGTCGTCTTGATAAACAAGAATTCCATATGTTTTTCTCAAAATTGGTTCAAGAGCTGGATCGGGATATTTAATTAATTTTGGATTATGCTTTCGCGCGATATAGTCGGGAATAAATTGGAGTGGACCCGGGCGATAAAGAGCCACCATAGCATTAATGTCGTGAATGGATGAAGGTTTCAAATCCATCAAATGCTTTGTCATACCTCCACCGTTTAACTGGAACAAGTCGGCCGTCTCTCCACGAGCA